>CALKKA010000043.1 GCA_937995495.1 uncultured Phycisphaerae bacterium | reverse complement strand
GAAGGCTCAAGACCTTTCAAGTCTGTAACTTCAATATCCTGATATCCTCTGGATTGCAGATGGACCCGAATCAGATCCATGGTTTCTTGAGGTGTTTGATTAGGAACGAGTCGAATATCCAATTTTGCTAACGCATACGCGGGAATTATGGTCTTTGTCCCTTCATCATCGATAAAACCCGATTTTAATCCGCATATGGTACAGGTGGGATCTTGTTTTAATGATTGTAACAATGCGGTTCCCGTTTTTTGGTCTCGGAATTCAGAAATTCCATATTGGTGTTTTGCTGCTTCTTCATCAAAGGGGATTTTGGCGATTAGATCTAATTCCTCTGATTGTACGATTCAATATGCCAATTCAATGGAACAGGCGGTTCAAACTTCTTCGAAACTTGCCATTTCTGGTGATGTCGTGCTGATGAGCCCGGCTTGCGCGAGCTATGATATGTTCAAGAACTACACCCAGCGTTCTGAGGTATTTGTTCTGGCGGTCAAGGCGTTGTGAATGAGTGACCAGGAAACACATTTTGTTTTTGACCCAATGGTGAGAAAGTACGACCGTTGTAATCATTTTTTCAGCCTTGGGGTAGACCATTTTTGGCGAAAAAAACTCATCGAAGCTTTTCACCCTCATCCGCATCAACAGGTACTTGATTTGTGTTGCGGCACGGGCGATGTCGTTTTTAGTTTTCTAAAAAACAGCCCTGTGCAGAGTATTACGGGTCTGGATCTTAGTGCGTCGATGATTGACCTGGCTCGGAAAAAACAGACTCGTTACAGGGGTCGGAGTTGGATGCAAAAAAAAAATACGTTTTGGAAAGTCACCAATGCGGTTCAAACCGGTCTGGATTCGAACGGTTTTGACATTGTTACCTGTGCATTTGGTATTCGCAATATCTCAAATCGGACAGCCGCCCTGAACGAGATTCACCGGCTATTAAAAACTCAAGGTAAGCTCGGCATCCTTGAATTTTCACTTCCTTCCAATCCACTCTTGCGATATCCCTATCGTTTATATCTCAACCGTATTATGCCGTCTCTGGGGAAATATATTCTCGGCGATAAAGAACCGCTGCGTTATTTGGCTCAATCCATCGGCCACTGGCACAACGAAGTTGATTTTTCGAGTGAACTGGCCCAGGCGGGTTTCAAACTAATTCGTAAGACATCGTTAACCGGTGGCCTTGTGACTCTTTGGATGGCAGTAAAAGACGGAGTGTTCAGTGTTTATTCGTCTGTTGAGCAGGATTGATACTTTTGTAGCATATCACCTGAATAGCCGATAAGATGGTTATCATTGTAATTAAGACCGTTTTTTGTAGTTGGATAAATTATGACATTTACACAGTTATTGGCATTGGTACAGTCAAAAGGACTTCGCATATCCGCCGACTCCCGCAAAATTCAATCCGGCGATGTGTTCGTTGCAGTTTGCGGCACACAGGTCGATGGACACAGTTATATCGACATGGCAGTGTCTAATGGCGCAGCATATATTGTGTCGCAGCATCCTGTCGAAAACACAGACTGTATAATTGTAGAAGAAAGTGCCCGTGCGCTAGGTCAACTTGCTCAGGCGTCCTTTGGCAATCCCAACTCCAAACTGACCAATCTGGCCGTCACCGGGACAAACGGCAAAACTACGGTGGTCTATATGGTTCATTCAATTATTGAACACACTAAGGCCCATTGCGGTCTCATTGGCACCATCGAATACAATACTGGTAGCACAACGATTCCGGCCCCATTGACAACACCTGACCCGATAACAATTGCACAGGCTGCAAGTGAAATGGTAACCAACCATGCTGAGTACATGGTTGTCGAAGCAAGCAGCCACGCGCTGACTCAAAAACGCCTGGCAGGGATATCTTTTACAGCCGCGGCATTCACAAATCTGACTGGCGACCATCTGGACTATCATAAAACTGAAGATAATTATCTGGATGCTAAAACGCTGCTATTTACCGATCTGCCCCCTCATGGTTTAGCTGTTATGAATGTCGAGTCTGATGCCGCTCACACGATTGCTGAGGTTATCGAACCAGCGATACGGACCCTCTGGTACGGAATTGATCGCGATGTGGATATCAATGCCCAAGTACATCGCATGGACGCAGCGGGTAGTGAGTTTAGCATCATATTTGAAAATTACAGTGAAAAAGTGAGCACGCATCTTCCCGGCAGACACAATATTTTGAATTGTCTTGCCGCCGCTGGACTCTGTCTTGGCGCAGGAATCGGATTAAGTGATATTGCCGCTGGACTTTCAGCATTGCAAACTGTTCCAGGGCGTTTGGAACCGGTATGTTCGGAGATTTCTGCCCGACGGGGTATCCAGGTCTTTGTGGATTACGCTCATACAGATGATGCGTTGGTGAATGTCCTGAAAACACTCAGACCTCTATGCGAGGGTCGCCTGATCGTGCTCTTCGGATGTGGTGGAGACCGTGACAAAACCAAACGTCCCCGTATGGCGAAGGCCGCTGAAGAACTGGCTGATGTGGTAGTCGTTACAAGTGACAACCCTCGAACAGAGGATGCCGATGCGATCATTAATGACATCCTTGCCGGTTTTACAACCCCAAACAGCAACCATATTATGATCGAGTCAGATCGGGCCAGGGCGATCCAACTGGCGGTCGATCAGGCCAAGAGGGGCGATATTGTTATTCTGGCAGGTAAAGGGCATGAAGATTATCAGATCATTGGCACAGAAAAAAAACATTTTAGTGATTATGAACAAGCCCTGAAGGCGCTCGGAACTTAATTTTTAGATAGGACTGTTGACACCAATGAACCCGGTCAATGCAGATCAACTTGTTGACATCGTACGCGGCCGTCTTATCACAGGAAAAGGAGCTTTACCTTTTAACGGCGTGAGTATTGATTCACGCACAATCCAACCAGGGAACGCTTTTTTTGCGATTGCGGGAGAAAACTTTGACGGCCATGACTATGTTGCTACGGCGATCCAGAAAGGGGCGTCGTGTCTTGTCGTTGAGCAAGAGGTTGATATGCCGGTTCAATGCCAGTCTGCATGGGTCCAAGTGAATGATTGCATTGAGGCTTTGGCTCAATTTGCATCTTGGTATCGTCAGCAACTCACCGCCAAGGTTGTTGCGATCACTGGCTCGGTTGGCAAGACGACTACCCGTCAAATACTCTATCAGATCTTAAGCTGTTTCTTCAAATGCCGACAGGCCCGGGGAAGTTTCAATAACCATATAGGCCTCCCTTTGACTATCCTTTCCGCTGAAGAAGAGGATGAGATTTTGTTATTGGAGTTGGGCAGTAACAATCCCGGCGAGATTCAAAAATTAACCGCCATCGCAAACCCAGATATTGCCATCATTACTGTAGTGGCACCCTCACATCTGGCGGGATTTAAATCGCTGGACAATATCATAAAGGAAAAAGCGTCAATTGCTCAAGGGCTGCGGACCGGAGGGGTGCTCTATCTCAACGGAGATCAACCTGATCTTTTTGACTATGTAAAAAAGAATTTTGATAACCGGATCGTTACATTTGGTGAAAATGATAGGTGTGATGTGAGGGGTGTCGACCTGGAGACAACCGGCGGTCAGGGCTCACTGAGAATTAATGGGCATCGTATCCCTGTTCCCTTGGCAGGCAAAGCCAATCTGTCCAATGTATTGACTGCTTGGTCCGTGTGCAGTGATTTAGGAATTTCATTAGAGGATTTCATTGAAGCGGTACAATCTTTGAAATCTGCGTCTATGCGGCTGGAGGTCGACAATATCGGACCCTTAACTATTATAAACGATTGTTACAATGCCAATCCCGCCTCAATGTCCAATGCCTTACATTGTTTGAGTTCAATGGTCCCAAATACGAATAAACGCAAGGTGTTCATTGCAGGCAGCATGGCTGAACTGGGGTCGCAGTCCGAATCTCTTCATGAGCAACTGGGGCAGGAAGCCGTCACCGAAGGGGTTTGTGTTCTGTTAGCCGCTGGACCCTTTTCTAAGTCGATTTTGAAGGGAGCCGATCGGGATTCATGCCTGATGTGTGCTTTCGACAAGACGGAGCAATTATGTGATAATTTGCACAAATGGATTCAACCTGACGATATAGTACTGGTGAAAGGTTCCCGTTCAGCGGGTCTGGAAAAAGCTGTCCAGCGGCTAAAGGAGCTGTTTGGAAACCATTAATCTTCTAATACTGTGTCGGAGTAAACATTGATTTATCATTTGTTGTGGTGGCTGCGGGATGTCTTGACGCATAAGATTGGATTTTATGCGTATCAGGATGTCTTGTTTCGGGCAACACTGGCGGCCCTGACCAGTTTGGCAATTGCCATCATCATATCGCCCAGGGTGATCCGTTGGCTGATGCGAAAGAAGATAGGCGACCGCCCTGAATTTCACCATGCCGCACTCAATGAGTTAATGCGCGACCGTGCCAATACCCCGACGATGGGCGGTATTATCATCCTGACAGCGGTTTTGGCTGGCACCCTTTTATGGGCCCGTCTGGACAATCCATTTGTTCGAAAAGCGATTTTTATTGTCGTTTGGTATGGCGGCATCGGGGCCGTTGACGATTGGCTCAAATTAACCAGCCATACACATCAACGCAGCCGCGATGGGCTGAAGGCCTGGGAAAAACTGGTATTCCAATTTGGAGGAGCGGTTCTTGTTGGAATCTTTCTTTATTCGGATTTCAGGCACCTTGATGATGCTCGGCGTCTATGGCTGCCTTTTTATAAGTACGGTATTCCTTTGGCTGGCTGGATGTTTGCGATTCTTGCCGTATTCTACATTTCAGCGACCAGTAATGCGGTCAATTTAACAGATGGTATGGATGGTTTGGCTTCGGGCTGTTTAGTTGTGATCTCAGCCGTATTAGTTATCTTGTGTCACATTGCCTCTGAATCTATGACAGGGGCAGGTGGGGTTAGCTGGGCCAGTTATTTACTCTTGCCGCATGTGCCTCAATCAGGTGAACTGGCGATATTCTTTGCCGCCATCACCGGGGCGATACTTGGGTTTTTGTGGTACAATTGCCATCCGGCTCAGGTCTTCATGGGGGATGTCGGCTCTCTGCCCTTGGGTGCGGCGATGGGTTATGGGGCGATAGTCACCCGCAATGAGATACTGCTTCTTGTCATTGGTGGGGTGTTTGTGATGGAGTTGTTCAGTGTAATCTTACAGGTGGGTTACTTCAAATATTCAGGTGGCAAACGAATCTTCCGGTGTGCTCCGATCCATCATCATTTCCATTTATCCGGATGGTCAGAACCCCAGATTGTCGTACGATTCTGGCTGCTTTCAATTGCTTTCGCAATCATCGCGCTGGCAACTCTCAAACTCCGTTAACTTCAAGACGAATAGCTGATGAAAGTTCCGCTACATGTCGGTGAAGGTGTCATTAAACTGGCGATACCAAATGAGAATTTAGCCGGAATTCTCCAGCCAAAGAAGCGGAACCCTGATTCAATCGACAGCGATATTCTTGCTCGCACTGTCCACGGAGGTCAAACCGGATTGACAGAGCAGGTACCCGGGCGCTCAGTGGGTGTATTACTCCCGGATGGAACACGGGACCTTCCACTTGGGGACATATTTCCATTGCTGCTACCACTGCTCAAGGATGCCCGAAAGGTTCTTTTCTTTTTATGTACTGGTTCGCATAATTCGCAGACATCGGCTAACTCCCTGATAATCAGTACCACCCAAGCGCAGGCCGGGATGGCCGGAATCATGGAATATGCAGTTATATCGCATGACTGTCAAAAAGCTGATTTTTATGAAGCCGGCGTTACGCGGCAGGGCACTGCAGTACTGTATAATAGCCGCTTGGATGAAGTTGATGTATTTGTGGCTCTATCAGATGTTAAACATCATTATTTCGCAGGTTATTCAAATCCGATTAAAAATATCGTCCCGGGGCTTTGTGAATTTAAGACAATTGAACAGAACCACAGTTTAACATTTGATGGCCGGAGTCGAGCCGGGGTCCATCCCTGGCACCCGAACGCTTCCCGGCGGAACAATCCACTTGCGAACGATCAACTTGAAGCAATGCTGTTGGTTGTTCGCGGTCGTCCTGTTTGGGCATTGACGATAATCAGTCAATCAGGCGGCGTGCAATGGGCCGATTTTGGTTTGGCGGAGGTCGCTTCTTCTTGCGCCTTTCAGCAGGCCGACGACTGGAACTCACATACTGTTAAGCCGGTTGAACATATGATTGTTTCACCCGGTGGATTGCCGAACGATGTGGACCTGTACATTGCCCAAAGGGCACTGGAGTTGACAACCTCGGTCGTGCGCGATGGGGGCCGTGTTTTGTTTCTTGCGGGCTGTCCAAACGGAATCGGAAGCGAACTGACCCGAGAGCATTTTGAGAATAAATTAACGATTCCCCCGGAAGCGATCCTCCGGCAAACTCGAAAAGAGTATCACCTTTTCGAGCACAAACCCTATCGTTTTGCAAAACTGATTCAACGATTGGATCGATTGTGGATGTATACGCAAATAGCCCCCTCTGTTGTCCGAAAGATTCATGCCGAGCCCTGTACGAATCCACAAGCGCTTGTTGGCTCGTGGTTATCTGACAAACCGGACGCTAAAATTCTGGTTGTTGATGGAGCGAATAAGTTGCTGTTAACGAGAAGTATCTAAGGGCCAGAGGGTGCAATGTCATCAATAGGCGATCTTTCTTCGGGTGGCAAATGACCTTCAGAAGGGCGGTTTTTATGAAACCGCTCACCTTGCCGCCGGTCAGAGTTGGGACCCCTTCTATCTCTCCGGCCGCCATCCGTGCCGCGACGATTACGCATTCGGATGAAATGTTCCTGAATATGTTTCATCTTTTCCTGCCAAAGCTGCTGTTGCCCCTCGTCCAAAATAGCCATGAGCTCATCATTCATCTGATTAATTTCATCCATGATTCTAGGGCGTGCGTCCTGACGAATATCATCAATTGCTATCATGTGTTTTTGAACAATCGGCTCAAGTTTTTCCCGCTGCTCCGGAGGAAGCTTCAATTCTTCCGCAATGCGTTTAACCATCCGTCCGGACATGTATTCCGGGGCGGGCGGCAGTGATTTTTGAACATTCGAGTGACCTGTTATAATGAGTGTCAGTCCCGCACCAATGACGATTCCCGAGATCAATATCAATGTGCTGAGAAAAAGCGGTTTTAATGCAGGTGTTGTAGAAAACTGCTCAGATTTTGAATCGGATTGGTTCATTGGCCCACCCAAGAAACATAAGTCATTATTTCACTAACGGAATCAGAATTTGACTGCCAGAACAGGGTTGCGGCAACCAGGATACAGGCCGCAATTGCCGCTGACGTTGCGCCAACCCAGGTATACGCACGATAAGGATCTGGTTTATTATAAACCATGGACGCTAATCTCGAGATAACATCATCGGCTACATTGACGTGGGGAGGAGACTCCTGCTGCGCCAATGAAACGAGATTGTTAAATGTTTGTTTTTTCATAATCGACACCTAAATTTACATCTCAAATTCAATATCGGTATTATTAAGCATTTTTTTGAGTTTCTGTTTCGCTCGATGGGTCTGGACCTTGACCAGTGACGGACTCCATCCCGTTCGATGAGCGGTTTCAATAACACTGCATTGGTCAAGATAGCGAAGCGTCAAAACAAGTCGGTCCCGTGGGGGCAATTTTGAAAGCAGGTGGTGGACCAGTTCCGCCGCCTGCTGTGGAGCCATCGGGTCGGAAGGGTCCTGGGGCAGTTGCTCCCAATCATTATCTAAAAGGGGCACATACGTATGCCGTTTGCTCTGTTTCCAAAAACGGTAACCCATTCGTGTTGCAATGCGAGACAGCCAATGCTCAAACGGCGCCCGTGCCTTATAGGTGTGCAAAGACAAATAGACCTGCACAAAGCTCTCCTGAATCAGTTCTTCGTGGCTGTTTTTGTCTCGTGTGAACCGCCAGAGCAACTTGGACACATGCCCTTGATAGCGTTCCATGATCCGTCGGAAAGCGTCCTGGTCCCCGTTTTGGGCCTGGCGAATGTCGCCGCATTCGGAATATTCGCCTGCCGGCGCATCTTTTTGGGTTTTCAAAGAGAATAAGAGTCTATTGAACCATGAAGAGTATACCGAAAGCGATTGAATGAACCCTGTTGGCTCAGAAGAACTCCCATACAGAAATTGGATCGGATAACCTATCATATACTCTCAATATACCGTTTATAGTTCATAAAACAATATTTCACCAAGGACTTCTCGCTTAGTTAATGGTTTTTGGACACCCTTAGGTTACGATTAATCGTGATATTTATTAAAAAAGCAGGAATCAAAAGGGCGCCGCGGTTTTTATTGTTGTCCTCGGTTGATATTAAAGTTTGGTGATCCGATATCCCAGGTTAATCGAGATGAGGATCAGGTAGTCCATATCTGCGAGATTATAATGGGGGTGGTCCGTTGAATTGGCAATATAGACAACCCCATGATTTTTCTTTCCCACAGTGATGGGGGCGATGATGACCGAGCGAATTCCCCGGCTGAGAATCTGTCGCGGGAGTTGATGGATGAGCAGGTACTTGTTGTCTCTTGAGGCCTCTTCCAAACTCGCGGGCAGTGCCAGGTCCAACCGTTTGATGTGTTCGGTTGTAATCTGTTTGCCGTCTTCAATATCCATCGGTCCGGTGGGATTTTTTCGAAAAGCCATCCAGATGTTTTTGGCCTTGAACTGTCGAAATAACACATCCATCGCCGATTTGAAGAGTGCGTCCATAGTGTTGGACTTGTTAAGGGTTTCGAGGACTTCATGATACTGCTTGATACGCTTAGGTGGAAATTTAAACGGTGGGGCGTCCAGGGCATCAAAGATTCGTTCAACGGTGTGAAGACTTCGATGAACGTGTTGTTCGCCCATGATCGTATCTTCCATTTCACTCTGATGCTCATGATCTTCATCCGACTCAAGACTGACGCGGATCAGGAAGTCGGCAATGCGAACAATGTCATTATGTTTCAGCTCGGTTTTATGGATCACTTGGCTGTTGACATGCGTTTTGTTGGAAGACCCCAGGTCTTCAACAACCCAGGCCCCATCTTTGGTGGTATAAAAAACAGCATGTTGTCTGGAAACGGACTTGTCCGGGAGAAAAACCTGGCTGCCCATCTGCCGGCCAACATAAATGGGTCCACGGTCGAAGTTCAACTCATTGACACTGCTCTGTCCGAGACTTACAAATAAACGCACAGGTGTTCCTCCCACGAAATAATTCTCTGTATTCATTCTAACAAAAGGTTCATCTTTTGTCAAAAAACAGTTTTGGGCAATGGGTCTTATTTTATCGACGGTTGTACTATGAAACACGAAAAAAGCTTTTTTTATGGATCAAGGCGGAGTAACCTTGACTTTTTCGCTTGAAATTGAAGCAATGGACGGGTAGATTACGCTTTCAAAGCTGATTTCGGGAGGAGTGACCGAGCGGCTTATGGTGGCGGTCTTGAAAACCGTTGTGCGGCAACGTACCGGGGGTTCGAATCCCTCCTCCTCCGCTTTAGAAACGCCGATGTCAATCAAGGACATCGGCGTTTTTTAATGCTTACCCTTTTTAAAAATAAGCAAGGGTGTGCTGATTTGAGTTCCTTAGGGAGATTTTGATGATATTCCATCACCTAGGCTTAGATTTAATGGTATAAATTGCTCGATTTTACTCTGAAATAAACTGGTACAGTTTTCGTGGAGCAGGTCACAAAAAAGGCCGGAACGTTCATTGGCCCCGGCCTTGGAAGTACAGAAGTATCAACAGCTATTTCTTGCTGCCCTTAGATTGTCCCAGCAGTAGGATTGGGGCCGCGATAGCGATGGATGAATAAGTACCCACGACAATACCTACCAGCATCGCGAATGTGAATCCACGCAGTCCGGCGCCACCCCAGATATACATCACCAAGACCACCAAGAATGTAGTAAACGAGGTTAGGAGGGTCCGCGACAGTGTCTGGTTAATGCTCACTGTTACCATCTCAGAGGTTAGAATGCTCAGTTTTCCACGATTTTCACGAATTCGGTCAAACACAACGATCGTGTCATTCAACGAATAACCAATGATCGTCAAAAAAGCTGCGACCATCTCCAAGTTGATTTTGAAATCCTGAATTCCCAGTGCATTCCCCAGCGGTTTTCCAGCGATGTAGGTACACGCCGTTACCACGCCCAATGTGATGCAAACATCGTGAACCAGTGCTGCAATCGCTGCGAACCCATAGCGGGCTGTTCCAAACCGGATCCAGATGTAAGCGACGATTGCGATCAGCGAAAGAACGATTGCCACCAATGCCTTATCTTTGGCCTGTGAACCAATGGATGGGTCGATTTGGGTAACACGTGAAAGTGATGTCTCAAGTGAAGCAGCTCCTAAGAGTTTGGTCCTTTCGTTATTGACAAAGTTCTGCCGCTCGCTGCTGTCCAGATCCCGATATCCAGCTTCAGGATGGGCGCTGACGTAAATAAATTCAGCCAGATTTTCCGTTGCTTCCGGTTCGGTCAGGTTGGTTTTGAGTATCTGATAGGGATACCATTCAATCTCCTGCGCATCCGGCTTGAACTGAAGGTCTCGAATGCGATCTTGGAGTTCAGATAGGGTGGTTTCTTGTTCCAGTTTACACGTTAGTTTTACCCCGCCCAAGTAATCAGCGAGCAATGCAGCATCTTCTGATTTTGCCTCGATTTTTTCTTCGTTTATCACGGTCAGCTTCAAGTCTTCGCGAATCGCCAAATAGTCCTTAAACGTCTCACGGACAGCGTCACTGACGACCTCATGAACCGCGACATTGGAAACCGTGGCCGCATCACCCACTGCCGCGGTCAGAACCTCTTCGACAAGTGAAGCATTGACTCGGCTGGTGGAAATCTCAAACTGGTTGTTCTGGACAGGCGAAACCTTCAGGTTTGCCAAGCTTTTGCCTGATTCGGCCGAGGATTCGTTGATCATCTCCAAGACTGCATCAGGAGTATTGGTACCGCTATTAAATGTCAACAGGGCGGTCGTTTTATTGGTGAGTGTCGTACTGATCTCAAATTGCCGACCGGTATCACCGACTGCATAAACTTTTACAGGACTAAGCTTTTGAGCAATCGCTTTTTCCACCTCAGCTTGCTTGTTTTCAAACGGTGACCCGTTCTTTAATTCAATTTCGACGCTGGTTCCACCAATGAATTCAATGTCATATTTGCTGTTTTGGGCGTCATTACGTGTAAAGAAAACAGCTAAACCACCGACGATCAAGCACAGCGAAACCGTCAGGAATAGCGGTCTTAAGGCCATCCAGTTGATCTTTGAGTTTCGGCCGATTTCCCATGGCATTGCCAGTTGATTCGTTAACAGACGACTGCTGGTTAGCATGTCAAAAATAACCCGCGTTACAAACAGGGCGGTGAACATACTAGAAATGATACCCAGCATCAAGACAATGGCAAATCCCTTGATCTCTTCTGAAGCTGCCATGTAGAGAATCCCGGCTACGCCAAAGGTTGTGATATTGGCATCAAAAATCGTTCTAAATGCACGCGAATAACCGTTGGCAATCGCTGACTTCAGTGTCGAACCTCGTTTTTGTTCTTCACGAATACGTTCAAAGATCAGTACATTTGCATCCACACTCATACCGATGGTCAAAATAAGACCGGCGATGCCGGGCAATGTAAAAGTCGATTGCAGCAAGGCCATGATGCCCAGGACGATCAGGATGTTGAGTATCAGTGCGATGTCTGCGATTACACCGCTTAGGAGATAGTATCCCAGCAGGAAGACAACGACCGCTGCCATTCCGTAGAGTCCGGCTTTGATTCCTTTGTCCCGGTTATCCGTACCGATGGTGGCACTGATTGTTTTTTCCGAAATCGGCACTTCGCTCAACCGAGCAGGAAAGGACCCCGCGTTAAGCTTATTAACCATATCGGAAATTTCTGTTTGTGTATATGAGCCGGTAATAATCCCAGACGAACGAATTGCACTGTTGATATTCGGCGCTGAAATGGCCTGGTTATCTAACAGGATACAAAGTGGTTTCCCGATATTATTGCTGGTAACATTGAAGAATTTATTTGCGGCGATATCGTCAAATGTAAAGCCGATGGCCCGGCGACCTTGCTGATCGGCCGTTGGATATGCTTTTCTTAATTTCCACTTCTTATCGCCGTCATGCAGCATTTTTTCATTAGTTTGATTGCTGCACAGGACATACTCTTTTTCGCCAAAAGTTCCCGTGATCCCCTGGGCAGTCCAGGTCGTTGCGTCTTCGATTTCACACCAGACGAATCGGCCGTCAGAAGCCAGTTTGGGTCCCTTTTCGGCCAGATTTTCACGATAGGCCTGCAATTGGGTCATGTCGGCGTCTTCGCCGGTGGGCAGAATGCGGAATTCTAGAACGCCCGAACCCTTGAGCATACGCTTGAGGTCTTCCGGGTCATCCAGTCGACCACCGACCACGCGATAGTCGTCATATGCGGCGACAACCGCAGCGATCTGGGCGGCACGGCCTGAGAACCGATCCTCAAACCCCTTCAGCTTTTCAGCACGCATGGCAGAATCTTTCTGCATCTCCAGGACTTCCCGAAGCAGATCAATGCTCAGATTTAATTGGGCCAGATCTTTGATCGCAGCATTCCACATTGCGTTCAGGCCGTCTCCTGGACGGGTCAGATCGTCCACAACCGGAGCATATTTATTGTAATAAGCTAGATAGTCTCCGACCAGGGTGACGACGTTGCCTTGCTCGTCAGCTTCTTCAGCATTGTCTTTAACCCATGCTTCAATTTTTTCTTTCTGTTCTTCGGCGTCTAATTTAGCCCAGGATGCAAAATTGTATTGGAGCGTGTCGAATTCAACAGAAAGTTTTTCGATGGCGCTTTTTAAGGTGTCCATCTCAGCAATCAGGGCATCTCGCTGGTCCTGTGCTTGTTTTCTTTGGTCATAGGCATCCGCCAGTTTCGTCAGGATCTCTTGGCGTTCTTGGCTCTCACCGGCAATGGCATCAAATTCGGTTGCTCGCTCATCGGCTCCGAGCATGAGCTTCTGACGAATCTTTAATAAGTTGATGTTCTCAGCTTCCAGTGACTGCAGAGCCTGCTCATAGGCTTGCCGTTTGTGGCGGGTGTCCATGCTGGCAACTGGTAGTTGTATTTCGATCCGGGTGTCGCCCTGCGGGCGCATGATGATGTTGGCCACATGCGTTGGATCGATTCGCTTCAGCAGGATCGGGATCATGTTTTGCGATAGATCCTTCCGTTCTTTCGTCGCCAGGCCGGTTACATCGATCTCATAGACCAAACTGGTTCCGCCCGCCAAATCGATGCCCGGTTTGAGCGTCTCCTGCGGGGGGTAGAGATTCAAGCCCATCAGGGCAACAATAACGACAATTAACACGCTTTTCCAGATCAAGTTCTTGTCCATAACCGATTCCTGATAATAAACCTAGTGTCTCTTTGTTTGTTTCCGTTTGGATGGAGAGTTTGGTTACTCCGTTTTGTCTGTCAGTACTGTGGCGATTGCTTGCGGGCTGACACGCATCTTCGTGTTTGTGGATTCATCGACTTTCAGCACGATCTCATCATCCCGGACATCCAAGACGGTTCCAAAAATGCCGCCAATGGTCCGCACTCGGTCGTTTTTCGCCAGCGACGAAACCATCTTGTTATGCTCCTGCTGTTTCTTTTTTGGACCACGAAACATAAAGAACATATAAACCAACAGCACCGGCAACATAAACCACAGCATCATATTGGGACCCTGAGTCTTAGCACTCGGTTCATCTGTCAGCGGGGCGCCATTGCTGCCATCCTGTTGTACGGTTGCCAATTCACCCTGTGCTGAGGTTTCTTCCATGCCGATGACTTCGGCTTCTGTTGCATCTGCTAATATCCACATATTGTTCATCGCATTGCCCCTTTTATTTCTGCTTAATTTTCAGTTTTATATTTCTTACAAAAAGCGTCTGCCCACGCATTGTATGTTTTATTTTCTATCTGGGACCGAATCTCTTTCATCAGCCGCTGATAATAAGTTAAATTGTGAAGCGATACCAGTATCGGTCCCAACATCTCGCTGACATTAAAGAAATGCCGAATCGTTCCCTTTCCAAAGTTCTGACATGCGTAACACGGACAGTTCGCCTCGATCGGTCCTGTGTCCGTAGCATATTGACTGTTTCGCAGCCGGATCGGGCCATTATCCGTAAATGCATAGGCGTTTCGGCCATTTCGTGTCGGCAGTACGCAATCGAACATGTCCACTCCCGCCCGTACTGCCTCGACAATATCCACTGGCATCCCTACACCCATCAGGTAACGTGGTTTTTCTTCAGGCAGCAGGGGAGTTGTGTGTTGAACCGTGCGGATCATGTGGTCATGACCTTCGCCCACACTCAACCCGCCAATGGCATACCCATCAAAATCCATCGGTATCAATTCCTGTGCACTTGCACTTCGCAGTTCTATATCAACACCGCCCTGAACGATCCCAAACAGCAGTTGTTTTTCATTAGCATGAGCGTCTTTGCATTGCCTTGCCCATCGGGTTGTTCGTTCGACCGCCTTTTTCAAATGCTCCTTGGGACACGGCCACGGGGTACACTCATCAAAACACATAATTACATCGGCGCCCAGGCGATTCTGCGTCTGCGTGGCCACCCTCGGGTCGAGATAGATTTTTGCTCCGTCAATATGACTGGCAAACTCCACACCATCATCACCGATCCGGTTCAGCGTACTCAGTGAAAAAACCTGATAGCCGCCGCTGTCGGTCAGGATTGGTCCGTTCCAACCCATCAGGCCGTGCAGGTCACCTAAGGACTCAACCACTTCGGTTCCCGGCCGCAATAGCATATGGTAGGTGTTAGCCAGTACGATCTCTGCTCCGGTTGCTGCAAGTTGAGCGGGCATGATTCCTTTGACACAGCCACGGGTGCCCACTGGCATAAATGCCGGTGTTTCAACCGAGCCGTGTGCAGTCAAAAGTCGGCCTCGCCGTGCCCGGCTACGCGTATCTTGATTCATGAGCTCATAGGATTTCATGGTTTAGTCGGCATTTCTTTAGGATATATCGTCACCAGTTTGGATTCGGGAAAATAGTAGCTTAGGATAGTCTTATAGGTTTTTCCTTTTCGGGCCATCCCTTGTGTGCCGCACTGGCACAAGCCAACGCCGTGGCCGAACCCAAGTCCATTTTGGAAAGTAACGTTGCTTCCTTTTTTTTCCACAGTAAAAATTGCGCTTTTTATTTTTCGGCCTGTCGGGTCAAGGCACAAGCGAAAATCTTCGCCGCGAATTGTATCCGTTTCTTCATTTTTCCCGATCAGCTTTACTTGAACGACACGACTCTTATATCCAAGTTTTGTCACTTTGAAGTTCGAAATTTCCTCAAGTTTTTCAAGACTCGAATAACGCTGCATTAGTTTTCCGTTAATCTGCTGCATTGTCATTTTCACGGGTTTCCAATAATAGTTGCTGCGCCGAGCTACGCCTGCGCAGTGGCTGCACTGGACGCCGCGAAGCGATGGACTTGAATCGCCGCCAAAGACATTCTCAGATGCTTCTGTATGCCCGCCACACGAACTGCTGTAGTAGGTGCTGAGAATAACTTCTTCGGAACTGTCAGTTGCGTGTGCTACCAGAATCTCGCCTGCTGTTTCAGAGACAGCCGTGCGGATGGTCAAAGTCTCAGCTTCTAAACCACGATAAACCTGGCTGGATTCCGACTGCGTTAAGTCCCAAGAACGGTTTTTTCCAAATCGGTCCTTAATGAAAAGACAATAGGTCCGTGAGGCAACCGCCTGCGCCTTTAGTGCTTCGGGCTCCCAATAGCTTTGCATTTCCGCACCAACCACGCCAAACAAATAGGATTCCAACGGAACATGATTGATCGCCTCAAATGTCTGTCCAATCTCTTTGATGCTTAGCTGTAAATGTCCGCGATATTGCTTGTCATTGATCTCAAACACATGGGGTTCATGTGGACGTATCAAAATTTCGCCGCCAAAACGGTGTTCGCCGATAATCAGCATTTCACCTGAAAGTCGAATGTCAAACGACTCATCATTTCGAAACTCCGCCAGCGTCCCGCTGGCGAGGTCTTCGACTTCAAAGCCGCATACTGAAGCGATTGTGCACTCTCTTAGGTTTCCAAAGAGCAAGACCCGTATCCATGTCTGCCTGGGACTGTCAATTCCGGGCGTCGTTTGGACGGGTCGACGGCGACATCCCGCTGCCGTTAATATACATGTCATACAGGCCCACAACACCAGTGTCCGGCATGTTGGGGGCCTGAGAATACTTTGCCTGTAAGTTTTCATTCCATTAACGGATGCAAAAGCGGCTAAGCGGCTCAAGAAATTTACTCGAGCTTGCGAAGACCCAATCCTAGGCCTTCCAACTGCTCTTTGATCTCGTTCAGACTGGTGACGCCGAAATTCTTGCAACCCAGCAGCTCAGCTTCCGTTTTACTGATCAGTTCCAGAACTGTCTTGACACCAAGTCGGTCCAGGGCCCGGCGTGCGCGTACCGAAAGGCCCAGATCATCCATCGTTTTGTTCAGTATTTCCGGCCCTGCCTGACTGGCGATCTCCGGATCGATCGGTTTAGAGGCATCTTTATCATCCAGCGCCATTCCCAACCGCATTTCCTTGATTTCAAGAATCTGCTTGATCTCCTGTAAGCTGGTCTCGCCGAAGTTTTTGTAAGAAAGTAGTTCTGCCTCACTGGTTCTCAGCAAATCGCCGACGGTGTGTATATTCATCTTCTTCAGACAATTACGGCTGCGAACGGACAGCTCAAAATCAGAGATCGGGATTTCAAGGATCTTGTTCTGGCGGTCCTGGCGTTTTTCTTTTTCCTCGTCATAGACCATCATACTGGCGCTAACGATGTCTTTTTCAAATAAGCGTGCCTTTGCGTGATTCGGATGCGACTTCAAAACGCTTTCTACACAATGCAGAGCCTTGTCATATTCACCCATGTCTTCATACAGCACCGCTAGATTCAGCAGGGCGTTCACGTGAGCCGGTGCAACCTGCACCAGTTCCTTATAGTAATATGCGGCTTCCTGCTCATCACCGCGAAGGTCGAACGAATAGGCTAGAGCGAATAACGACTTAACATGGCCATGGTCCAGGTCAATGGCGAGTTCATATTCGTCCATTGCCTGAGCGTAGTTGCCAAGGCAGTCCTGAAGTTTGCCCTTTTGGTAATGGTATTCGGCACTAACATTTTCAAAGTTGCTGCAGCCGGCTAACTCTTTTTCACAGGCTTCCGGATCCCCGGCCAGTCGATATGTCTCGCATTTTTCCAGTGTGGCTGTAACACCGTCAGCTTGTTTGGCTGCTGCATCGAACGCCTTAACGGCTTCGTCTGTTTTTCCGATTTTGCGTAATGCGTATCCCATCGCCATGTGTTTTTGCATGCATGGTTTGCCTTTTTTCAACAGATCGACCGCTTCGGCCGTCTCACCGCATAGCAGCAGGGCGATACCTTTGACCAGGTCATCTTTCTGTTTCTCGGCCGCCTCCCGGAATTCAATCCTGTTGGTTTCGCTCAAGTTGACATGCCGCCATAAAACCTTGATCTCATCAAAGCTTGGCAGTTCATTTTCGAATAGGTTTACAGGTGCATCAACTAAAGATACCATTTGCCTTGGCTCCTCGAATACTGTGTTCTTTTTCTATTAATAGAGGCTCAAAATGCTGCAAAGACTCCCTGTCTCTACAGCAGTAAATCATGTACGACTACTTTCACTCGAAGCGGAAGCGGCGTATTATACTCATATATAAAAGATTTGCAATAGGAATTTTGAACTGAAAATAAATTTATGGGCATGAAATATCCTGTAATTTGGCTGGCTTGATTGGGATATAATATTCAGGAATCGATATGGGGTGTTAAAATAGGATGGTTTATGGAAAATTGCAATAAATGCCGATAGTTTAGAAATACAATGATGTATACCCTATGAAATAAGGAGCCTTAAAATGGACTTGACACCACTGTTGGCTACTGTAACAGAGCAGGCGTCCGCCACATCACCGCTGTTTGATGTGGGAGAGGCGAAACTGTCACTGTATGAACTGATCAGTGACTTACACTGGTTGTATGCGATGTTACTGTTATCGGTCGGTGTCGTGTATTTGCTCTACGGATGGCGCATCTTTCGGGCGTTGGTGGTTATCAGTTTTGGATTTATAGGGATGTTCTTGGGGATGTTATCTGCGGATAAGTTGTCATCGAATGACCATGCTCTGATGTGGGGAGGCATTATCGGGATGGCGTTGTTCGCCTCAATCGCTGTACCATTGATGAAATGGTGTGTGTCAGTTCTTGGTGCGGTGGCTGGGGGCATCTTGACTTCCGGAATCTGGATCGCCTTCGACCTGTCGGACACCTATTTGCCTGCCGGATTTATTGTGGGATTCATCGCAGGCGGGCTGATCTCGTTCATCATGCTGAAAGTTTCGGTCATGCTTTTTACTAGTTTGGGCGGCAGTCTCATTACGGTTACAGGTTTGCTGGCGTTGCTGTTCCAATATGATGTTAAAGTTTCAGATCCCATGACATTTTACACTTACAACCTGATCTTAACACATCCCTGGTTTTTGCCACTGGCAATCATTATTCCGACAATAGCGGGAATGCTCGTTCAAAACAAGCTGATCAAGCAATCACCGCAATGGGAGATATAATCAAGGCTTGCAGATCTTGCAGGGGCGGCGGCCGGTTTTTTCAGCGTTCTCGCGAGAGGAAAAGGTTACGGCTTTGGCAGCATCCATCCGTTTGGTGTGAGCACAGGTCGAACGATGATAGACCTTGCTTGATTTGCTGGCGGTGAACCCACTTTGGTTCATGGCCGGTAAAGAATCCTTTTTTTCAGATTGTGTCACTTCGATGACCTTTTGTGCCAGATTATTTTCAACCAGCAGATCACAGAGATTTTGTCCATCGACCTCAATGTTGGCAATAAGGCAGAATTGCTCGCCGCGATGAATGTCTTTCAGCAGGATCGTTTCAGGCTTGTTGTTTTTTGACAGTAACAAATCGTTCAAAAACATCAGCAGTTTCAGGTTGTCTTTGGCATCGGCAGCGGGTTTGAGCCCGTTGATGCACACGGGGATATTTTGGCCAATGACCGGTGGGAGTTCCGAAATATTACAATACAGCCTGACGTGCTCGTCAAGCCGGAGAACGGTTGAAACCTTTGCGTCGCCATACGATTCGACGGGAAGTGGTGTTGCTGGTTTTTGTGAAAAAGCGTTGGCGGCAAAAAATACACATAGAATCAAAAAGATGTGTTTTGAAGTCATGTACTATTCTCCCTTCAATGGTTATTAACGGACGATATCTACGGCCAGAATGCGGCAATTGTAATGAGCAACCAGATGAGGCATCCGATGCAGAATTTGCTGATGGTGCCGATGAGAACACCGGTTCCGGCGCCCACGCCGGAGCGTACGGATGCGTCTTGTTCCTTGCCGGTGGTGCGTTCGACAAGCCAGGTGCACAACCCCGCACCCAGGCAGGCGCCGAACATAGTTCCAAAGATCGGAACAGGAATGATGAATGTGCCTGCCACTGCCCCGACAAGGGCTCCAAGGATAGCTGCACCTGCACCCAGCCAGCCAGCTCCAGCTTTTTTGGCGCCGCCGGCTCCTGCAAAGAACTCGATTAATTCGGCGATTAACGCCAAGGCAGTAATCGCAATCAGCAACGGCCAGCTAAAGAGCCGGTTATCCCATTTCCACCACGCGAACAGACAGGTAGTCATGATCATCAGCCAGTTGCCTGGCAGCGTAAATGGCACCAGCATCAGCCAGCATGAGTTAAAAGAAATTAAAATGACCAGCCAGAGATAAATCATCAGGGCATTCTAATAGGCTGCAGCAACAAATTCAAGCCATTATACTTTTTCAAAGGTAAATGTGTGACCTGTGCCGTCGATTTTGATTGTGTCACCTTCGGTAAATTTTCCAGCAATGAGCTCAGTAGCCAATTTGTTTTCCAGCCGCTGCTGGATAACGCGTTTGAGGGGTCTGGCACCAAAGGACGGGTCATAGCCTTCATCCATAAGCTGATCTTTGGCGGTGTCGGTGAATTCTACGGCGAGTTGTCGTTTTTTCAGTCGTGCTGTCAAATCACGCAGTTGAATATCGACGATCCGTTGGAGATCTTCTTTTGTCAAGATCCCAAAGATGATGGATTCGTCAATCCGGTTCAAGAATTCCGGTTTGAAGTATTTCCGCAGGGCTTCTTTGACATGAGCCTCGATCTCCCATTCAGCGCCCTTTTCTTCTGTTAACTCAAGTATTGCCTGACTGGCAAAATTGCTGGTCATAATGATCACGGTATTCTTGAAATCGACAGTGCGGCCCTTGCCATCCGTCAATCGACCATCGTCGAATACCTGCAAGAGGACATTGAAGACATCCGGATGGGCTTTTTCGATCTCATCGAGCAGGATGACTGAATAGGGTTTGCGGCGTACCGCCTCGGTGAGACGTCCGCCTTCTTCATAGCCGACATAGCCGGGAGGAGCACCTATCAGACGGGCTACAGAATGCTGCTCCATAAACTCGCTCATATCAATCCGCACCATACTATTGGGGTTGTTAAACAGGAATTCGGCAAGTGCTTTTGCCAGTTCGGTCTTTCCCACGCCGGTCGGACCCAGGAATAAAAATGTTCCGATGGGGCGGTTCGGATTGCTGAGGCCGGCACGACTTCGGCGGACGGCATTGCAGATGGCAGCGACGGCTTCATGCTGACCGATAACGTGGGTTGCAATCTCATCTTCCATTTTCATCAGGCGTTCGCGCTGGCCGCTCATGAGTCGAGCAACGGGAACGCCGGTCCATTTGCTGACGACCAAAGCGATCTGCTCTTCGTTGACCTCATTGTGGATCATTGCTGAGCCATTGGTACCAGCGAGCTTTTCTTCGGCCTCTTTCAATTGCTGCTCAAGATCCAAAATGGTTTCGTATTTCAGGCGGGCGGCCCGCTCCAACTCACCTTTTCGCTGGGCGTCCTCAAATTCGGTTCGGGCCTTAGTGATCTGGTCTTTCAGCGTTTTAGTTTTATCAATTTCACCTTTTTCAGTTTCCCATCGAACCGTCAGTTTGCTATCTTGGGTTTTGAGCTCGGTCAGTTGCTTTTTGCACTTTTCGAGCTGTTTTTTACTGCCAGGGTCTCTTTCCTTTTTGAGGGCTTCCTGCTCGATCTCCAATCGCATGATTTCTCGGCGGATAGCGTCCAGTTCAGACGGTAAGGAGTCATTCTCGATCCTCAACCGCGAAGCCGCTTCATCCATCAGGTCGATGGCCTTGTCCGGCAGGAAGCGGTCGGAAATATAGCGATTGGAGAGGGTTGCTGCAGCAACCAGCGCCGCATCCGTGATCCGCACACCGTGATGGACATCGTAACGGTCTTTGAGTCCACGCAAAATAGCGATGGTTTCTTCTACGCTGGGAGGATCGACGACCACTGGCTGAAAACGACGTTCCAACGCTGCATCTTTTTCGATATATTTACGGTATTCATCCAGTGTTGTGGCACCAATGCACCGCAATTCTCCCCTTGCCAAAGAGGGTTTAAGCAGGTTTCCGGCGTCGACCGAGCCCTCGGTTTTTCCTGCTCCAACGATGGTGTGCAGTTCATCAATAAAGAGGATGATCTGGCCGTCCGATTTGGTGACTTCCTTGAGGACGGCTTTAAAGCGGTCCTCAAACTCACCCCGGAATTTTGTCCCTGCGATCAAAGCACCCATATCCAGTGCAATCACTTCTTTGTCTTTTAGCCCGGCCGGAACATCACCTGCAACAATGCGCTGGGCAAGTCCTTCGACGATAGCAGTTTTTCCGACGCCAGGTTCACCGATGAGGACGGGATTGTTTTTCGTCCGCCGGTTCAGGACTTGCATACATCGGCGGATTTCCTCGTCACGGCCAATGACCGGATCAAGTTTTGCCTTGCGAGCCATTTCGAGCAGATTAATGCCGTAACGTTCGAGGGCCTGGTATTTGCTCTCAGGATTTTCATCGGTAACTTTTTCGCCACCGCGGATTTCTTTAATTGCTTTGGCGATTTGCTCGACACTAATGGAGTTGACACTCAGGATCTCTTTCGCATCGCTTTTAATATCAGCCAGCGACATAAGGATGTGTTCGACACTGAGAAATTCATCCCCCAATTTATCGGCCTTGTTTTGGGCATCAAGGACAACCTGACTAAACGCCGGATCGGGCATGATCATGCCTCCGGGTTGACCGGTCGGCAGGCGGTTCAGTTCGCTGTCGGTCATTTGCTTAATACGATCAGCATTGGAGCCGATTTTTTCGAGGATCAATGCAGCCAGCCCCTGTTCGTCGACTAGCAGGGCGTAGAGAATATGAAGAGTCGTTACGACGGTGTGCGAACGGGCCATCGCCAACTGTTGGCTGGTTGCCATCGCCTCCTGAGCCTTGACTGTAAATTTATCAAATTTCATATTCTATAAACTCCTTTCAGTATCTATTGAACCACTATAAATTATAACAGCAAATGGTGTGCCTGAACAGGACATTTTTTCTGTATCTCTCTATATATAAGTGTGTTGCAGTCAACATCTATTTTATAGAATGCCAGATTGGCAGTTGCGATGTCAATACTTGCGTGCTATTGAGGCATTTTTATCGTTGATTGCTGTCTTAAATATATTAAACTGTTTTCGATAATTACTTCATTCGAAAGGGCGAGAAATGGGCACGCGAGGTATTGAAATTGTCGGCATGGATGTCAATGAACTGTTGGAACTCCTGAATCGGGCGTATTGTGACGAGTGGTTGGCGTATTACCAGTACTGGGTCGGCGCCAAAATCGTTGCCGGGCCGATGAAAGATGCGGTTATTGCCGAACTGGAGCAGCATGCTACTGAAGAACTGAATCACGCCTTGATGCTGACCAACCGTATCATTCAACTCGGCGGTGTTCCGATCAATAAGCCTGAGGATTGGTACAAGTGGACCAACTGCGGCTATAATGCTCCGGACGATCCATATGTAAAAGTCATTCTCCAGCAGAACATCGAGGGTGAGCAATGCGCGATCAGTACCTATCAGAAATTGATGCAGCAAACACAGACCGCCGATCCGGTAACATATAATATGGTTCTGCAAATCATTGAGCAGGAAGTCGAGCACGAGGAAGACCTTCAGTCATTGCTGGAAGATCTCGAACTGATGGTCAGTCGAAAATAGAGATCGTCATGCTATGAGATGATTGCGATGATGTCCCTTCGGGTGATGATGCCGACCAGTTTGCGGTCTTTGTCTATGATCGGAACACGGCGAAACGGCCGGTTGACAAGGCACTCACAAATCTCTGCTAAAGGGGTGATCTCATCATAGGCAACGACATTTGCGGTCATGACGTGATAGACGGTGTGTTCGCAAAGATTGCTGTCGGTTAGGCGGCTGACTGTATCCTGTTCGAGCATATACTTGAGTATGTCTCTTTCAGTAATAATCCCTGCCAGCGTCTTATCTTCATTGACAACCGGAATTCCGGTGATATTTCTATTCACCAGTATCTCAATGACGGTGTCCAGCGTATCTTGAGGGCGAACGGTAACGACATCTTTTATCATGATCGTTTTGGCTTGTAGCATAATGGTTTCCTCCCGAAAAAAACTTTATCATTTGACTTTTCAATTATACGATACCGGCAAGAGATGGACAAGCATTTATCTTCGTCGTTTTGTCCGGATCATCCACCCGAGTGTCAGCCAGATACTGACGGCGGCGAGGGCGATGAATAGCACCCGTCCCGGGCCGTAAATGGCGATTAGTGGAATGGCGGCGCTGGTCCACAGACCGCCGCCCATGAAGGGCTCGTGGACGATTTGCTTGCAGGCAAAGGCGTCTGCGGCGGGAGTGTCATAATCCGGATCGACCACACGCAATAGCAACAGGCCTGTCGCGGTGACACCCATGGACTGGCCCATTTCGGCAATGGCCCGCTCAAACCACGCATCCGGCAGAATCCGTCGTGCCAGTACAGTCACACAGAAGACATTCCAAGCGATTCCAGCCGCGACGAGGATCAACAGCGGCACGAATGCGGTTTTAACCACATCGATACGAATCATCGCAATGGCTGCGATGACCAGAAAATCCAGTGAGCAATTTTGGATGCGGCGGATGAGTCCCAGATCAATGTATTTTCTTTTGTCAAATTTATCTTCGAGAATTTGAATGACAAGGCCGCCGATCATGCATAGCGGAAATAAAGGAAAACTTGAGAGCAACCGATTTTCAGAAAGATAGGATGATTGCGATTCGATCAGGAGGAGCCCTTCTTTGATCAGCATTCCGATGCCGCACGCTAATCCGACAGCGACCAAATGCAGACTGAACGCTTCGATAATGTCACTGTTGACCGTCAGGCGACCGGCGATGGGACGCTGGTCCACCGGAATCACAGCAATCGAATCGTCTTCAATCTGCTCGGTGAGTTCTTTATGCTTGACGGCGTGTCCGTTGCGTACGGCCCAGTTGATAAGGATCATGCCGACGACAATGGCCGACATAATTCCAAAGGTGGCACTGGCCATGGCCAGATCCTGTCCTTCGGCCCAACCGCGTTCGGCAAAGACTGGGCCCATCCCCGCCGCAGTGCCATGGCCGCCTTCGAAACCAACGGGAAGTATTCCGGCGAACATGGCCGGCAAGTCAGTGAATATCCAGCCTAGAAACAAAACCCATAACCCCAAACCGACGACATACTGACCCCATGCGACGATCTGCCCATACACGACCTGCGGGCCTGAGCGTTTCCAGAGATCCGAAAGTGTAGGCAGCTTTACGCCGAGGAATAAACAGGCGAAAACGATGTTGATCAGAAAAGATGGCAGCGTACGCCAGGGTTCGGTGACACTATTGAGCCAGCTATCGGCCGATTCACAGATGCCGCAACCGGCAGATGATCCGGCTGAGAAAATCTGAATCATCAGCAGACCCAACAGTCCGCCAATAACACAGCTTGGCAGGTACAGTTTGTGAAGTAGCCCGATCCGGCTGCGTAGCAAGTGCCCGATTCCCAGCAAAATACACAATGCAACGAATGATGTCATTAAATCGCCTTTCAAAGTCACTAATCAGACATTTTTTATGTCGAATGCTAGTAATTTTACGATAAACTGTTCAACTATCAAGGATTTTCATTATGATGCAATCAATGCAGCCTTCACGAGTTGAGAAAGCTTCTGCTGGATAAAAGATGCAAATTAGTTAGAAATTTTAGCATCGAAAGGATAGGAAAATGTTTTGTGAACGCTTGAATGAGAGATCTCAGTTCAAAAATAAAAAAGTAGTTTGCCTCTACATTTACATCAGGAGAACCCCGTGGATCTGAAATCTCAATTCCAGCAAGCAATCCTCCTCAAGGATCGCCAAACGGCCAACATCACAGACAAGGGCTCCTATCTCGTCGTTCGCACACCCGACCGCCCCGACTACTTCTGGGGGAACTACATAATCATGTCCTCTGCCCCACGCCTCGACGCATACAGCGAGTGGCTGGCTATATTCGAATCCGAGATAGGCCCAAAATCCCAAACCGGTTTCGTCGCAATAACATGGGACTCCCCTGGTGACCAAGGCCACTGCGCACAATTCACCGACAACGGCTTTGACCTCCAAACATCTATAATCCTTTCTGCCTCCGACGTTCATACCCCACCAAAGTCCAACCCTCATGTTACAATCAAACCCCTCCAAGCCGAATCAGACTTCGCCCAAGCCACCGATGTCCATTTCACCCCCGATTGGCAATACTCCTCCGACGAAGACCAGATAAAATTCCTCAATGACTCCGCCAAACGCTTCCGTAAACTCATCGACGCAGGCACCGCCATCTCCGTAGGTGCCTTCTTGGGTGACGAACTCACCGCCGTCGTCGAGATATATTATAACGACACCCTATGTGTCCTCGACAGTGTCGCCACCCACCGAGACCACCGCGGACAGGGGATATGTTCCAGCCTCACTTACTATGCCTCGCAATACGCTCTAAGGCAACTAAACTGCCAGACCCTGACCCTCGAAGCCGACGAAAAATACCACGCCGCAAAGATCTACGAATCAATAGGATTTCGCACCACAGAAAAACTATACCGCCTCGAGTGGTACGACAAATCAAAATTCTTAATGAAAAAAAAGCCCCGGTGAGTGATCGGGGCTTTTGATAATTCTTATGCATATTGCCAGTTGGCTGGGGTCTATTAATACCGGTAATGCTCCGGTTTGTAAGGGCCTTCGGCCGGGATGCCGAGATAGTCAGCTTGTTTTTCGGTCAATTTAGTAATTTTTCCGCCGAGGGCTTCGATGTGCAGGCGGGCGACTTCTTCGTCCAGAATCTTCGGCAGGGTGTACACACCCGGCCTGAGGTCTTCCTTAGCGAGCATCATCTGGGCCAGGCACTGGTTGGTGAAGCTATTGCTCATGACAAAGCTGGGGTGCCCGGTCGCGCAGCCAAGATTGACCAGTCGACCTTCCGCCAGCACGATGATCGAACGACCGGATTTGAGCGTCCACTTATCGACCTGCGGTTTGATGTTGTCGACGGTGCAGACGTTACTGTTTTCCAGGTAGCTCATTTCGATCTCGCTGTCGAAGTGGCCGATGTTGCAAACGATGGCTTCGTCCTTCATTTGTTCCATATGCGAACCGCAGATCACATCACAGTTTCCGGTGGTCGTGACAAAAATATCGCCTTGCGAAGCAGCCTCTTCCATGGTGGTCACTTCATAGCCTTCCATGATCGCCTGCAGGGCGCAGATGGGGTCGATTTCTGTGATCAGCACACGGGCTCCGAGCGCCTTCATAGAGTGAGCACAGCCCTTCCCCACATCACCGTAGCCGGCGACCACAACAACCTTGCCTGCTATCATGATATCAGTGGCGCGTTTGATGCCATCGGCCAGTGATTCGCGACAGCCGTAGAGGTTGTCGAATTTGGACTTAGTGACAGAGTCATTGACATTGATCGCCGGGAAGGGCAGTTCGCCCGAATCCTGGAGTTGATACAGCCGATGCACACCGGTTGTGGTTTCTTCCGAAACACCCTTAAGATTCTTTGCGACATGGGTCCAACGGGTCGGGTTGTCAGCATAGCTTGCGGCCAGTCGATCCATGATAACTTGGAATTCCTTGTTGTCATAGCTTTTGTCCAAAATGGACGGGTCTTTTTCGACGCGCTGTCCTTGGATGATCATCAATGTGGCATCGCCGCCGTCATCAACGATCAGGTCCGGTCCAGAGCCATCGGGCCAGGTCAGCATTTGCTCGGTACACCACCAGTACTCTTCCAGAGTTTCGCCTTTCCATGCGAAGACCGGCGTCTTGCCTGCGGCGGCAATCGCTGCGGCGGCATGGTCCTGTGTCGAGAAAATATTGCATGAGGCCCAGCGGACATCAGCACCAAGGGCTTCGAGGGTTTCAATCAGCATCGCTGTCTGAATGGTCATATGTAGTGAGCCGGCAACCTTGAGGCTCTTAAGGGGTTGCTCGGCACCGTATTTTTGACGGGTATTCATCAGACCGGGCATTTCCTTCTCGGCGATTTGCATTTCTTTTCGCCCAAAATCGGCTCCTGCCAGGTCCGCGATCTTATAAGGCAGAGTCAAGTCTACCTTTTCCACTTTTTTATTGCTGTTTTTAAGGACTTCCATCTGAGATTCCTTTTACTTATTAAGTACACTTTTTAAATGATGTGCTTGTCACGGACTCTAAGTCCGGAAAGACTACCCCCAAGGGGACTCGAACCCCTGTTACCGGGATGAGAACCCGGCGTCCTAGGCCGCTAGACGATGGGGGCGGCACTGGAATTGAAAATCATTGATTTCCAATTGTAAGTAAAAATAGCGGCGAGTGGATTCGAACCACTGACCCTGGGCTTATGAATCCCATGCTCTAACCAACTGAGCTACGCCGCCGAAAACCCTGCCTTAAGCATGTCAGGGGCGAATAGTTTACCCAAAAGATTAATCATAACAAGGGAAATCTTGGATTTCAATGTGATTTTCTTGGGATTCTCTTATCCCTTGGAGATAGGAGCTTTTATGTGCCTTTTTCCGCTTTCTATATTCCCAATTGGACCAGAACGGTATTTTCTATATTCGGTTCCGCGAGCAGGGAAGATGTTTTCAAAATGATTTCACGATTTATGGTGGGATATTTTGGGTGGGCAACAGACAATGTATATTGACCGGCTGGAGCTGCAAGAAAGGCACCGCGTCCTGTAGATGACGCAGTGAGAAGATTCTCGCCTCCGGTTCCGGTTAACCAGACTTGCGCATCTGATAAGACAATTCCCGATGTGTCGGTTACCACCACGGTTAGTGGACTGAAAGTACGCATCATTTCCACCGGATCGATATCCAATGTCATTTCGGGCTCATTCTGCAAGTCGATCTGCGTAAATTCGATGAGTTGGCCTCTGACGAAAGCGGCTAAGCTGTATATGTCGCTGGGTACGGCCGCAAGTTCATAGATTCCATCAGCGTTCGGTGCAATGTCGAGATGGATATTCTGGCTTGCGGTAGTCAAAAACAGATCAATGGGAGCGGCATTTAGAAAGTTGCCGCGTAATGTGGCAGTTTCTTCCGAGACAGGATCAAGTTGGACCGTTTGTTCGACAGTCCCGCCCTCTATTTCAACATCCTGCTGAAGCCACATGCCGCTGTCCATCTGCACTCTCAGGACATAGGCGCCACCGATGACATTTTCAAATAGCATCGAGTTATCTTCTGCAACGACTGCCCGGATCTGATTCATATTTTCGGAAATATCCTGTGCATAAACAAGGACAGCATTTGACCGATTCACTTTTTCCGGCTCATCCACATCATCCAGCCATACCGTGACTGTCTCAATGTCTAGATTGACATTGAATATATCTCTCTGCGGCATCTCGATTGTCGCCAACCGATGGATGCGGTTGTCCACGCCTCTATTCGTAATAGAATATATGCCGGGCGAGACACCCAGAAAGGAGAAATTGCCTTGCAGGTCAGTAACAACCTCTTCTTTGAACGATGCATCAATCATATCGAGTGTATCGCTTAAATACAATGTTTGGCCAGCAAGGGGCCTGCCGTCAATAATCACAGTTCCCGTCAAGGCGGGTCGTCCGCCGATATTGAGAACACAAATCGAATCTTTCTTGCACCACAGCGAGCGTGTAATTGTTTTGGTGCCCTCGGCAGGGATTTGGCATTTCAAAGAAATGGCGCCGTCGAAGATATCAGAAAATTGGAATTGACCGAGCGAGTCTGTTTCAGCCGTTCCGATATTTTTTCCCGCGCTATTATTTGAAAACAGTGGGTTTTCCGTCAACTCCACTACCGCATTGGCAATCGGCTGATTCGAAAAATCACTTACCAGCCCGGTTATATTTGGGGTTGTTAGAGCCGGTTGGTTGGGTTCCATTTCTTCAACAGCTTTTATTATGACTTCCGGCTCGACTTCTTCAAGTGAAACAGCGGATGCCGCTTCCGGAAAACGAATTAGAATTTGTTCGACGGCATCGGCAAAGGCATTATCGTCTGACGATTCGGGATACCAGTGCTCCTCGGCTTGTTGCAATAGCTCGATCGCGGCAGGATCGGCCAGTTTACCAATAAAATGTGCAGCCGCCGCCTGACTGGCAAACTGCCCGGACTTCAGCACCTCCAGCAGAGCTTCAACATTGCCCGCTTGTCCCAAGGCAAACATGCGCTTCAGTTCCTCTTCGTCCATATCGTTCTGGGTGGTTTGTTTAATTTTAGATTGACTGGGTTTTTCTGATGCCGAAAGCCGGGGCGGATCTGTTTTGGAAACAAGGGATTGGGGAGCGTCTCCACCGTCATTTTGCAGCATCCAATAAGTCCCGGAAATTAAGCATGCAATGATGAATATAATCACACCAGCCATAATAAACCGAGGTTGCGGAGTTTCTATTGGAAGTGATTGGGCAGTTTCTTCGGCGGCCTCTAATAACTGCTTACGGAGCGCATTTATCTGATTGCTATCCAGCGGTTGGTAAACGGTTGTTGTACTCAATAGCTTTTCAAGATTAGCCTCCTGCACTTCGATGTCACCTGTATCACTGGATTCCGTAAAACCACTGTTCGCTGATGTGATAAGTTGGAAAAATCCCCTTCTAAACGAATGACGGGATCGGTAAAGTTGATTTTGGATATCCTCAATCCCAGAGTTCATTTCTTCCGCGATATTTTCGACCGTATCCAGATGACAATATCGATGAGCCAGCAGTTGACGGTCGGTCGCTTCCAACCCGGCCAAGGCAGCTTGAGCGATTTCGTGAACGGATGGATTGTCCAGTATTTTATCATCAAGCGGATCTAAGCGAAATCGCGACAATCCACACAATACTTCATCTGGCAATTGAGACCATGCCCACGGTCGCTGAGGTTTTATTTCCAAATGTCCTAAACCTTCCTCACACGATTGGGCAGCCTGTTGTTTGAGCCATTGAAAGAGGGTCTCTTGAGTAGGGTTGAAATTAGAAAGATTCTTGACGCCCTGCGCAAAAGCCTGGCCGGTCAGATCCGTAGCGATCTTGGCATCGGCTCCAACCTGATAGTAGATCCAGGTATAGATGACCGGTCCAAACTGCTGTACAAACTGCTCTGCTGTGTC
>CALKKA010000042.1 GCA_937995495.1 uncultured Phycisphaerae bacterium | reverse complement strand
GATGGCACATCAGTTTGAGATTGAAAATGTTGTCGCTGCGCTGGGTACGAGCTTGACCACGGGCCATGCCAGGATATTGCGGCGGTACGCCAAACGCATTGTGTTGGTTTTTGATAGTGACGTGGCCGGAAAAGCCGCTGCCGACCGAGCGTTAGAGGTCTGTCTGGATCAAAAGATCGATGTACAGCTTGCGTTTGTGCCCGAAGGTAAGGACCCGTGCGATTATCTGCTAGAATCTGGTCCGGAAGCTTTCAGGGCTGTGATTGATGCGGCAAAAGATGTACTGGAATTTAAATGGAAAGTGCTGGAGGAACAACTTGGGGCGGGTCAGAATTTGTCCGACCGAACCGAAGCGATTCGCCGCTTTCTGCAGACGGCGGCGCCAGCGATGCAGACCCGGCAGATGGATCCGGTCAGCCGGACGGTCACGCTGGGGCGACTTAGCGAGTTGCTAGGTATTTCAGTGAGCCGCATTGAAGAACAAATTGCAGCGATCCAAAAACAAAAACGCCGTGCACAGCAACCGGATGATACGGATGAACGGCTCGAACAGACTCCTGAGATGAATGGAAACTTGGTTTTGAAAGCACAGCATGAGATATTGGAGGTTCTGCTGGAACGCGGCGATTGTTTCCAGAAGGTCGCCGGTCGGGTTGCTGTGGATGATTTTGGACCGGACGAATGCTCAAAAGAACTGGCGGGGGCCATTTTTGATATTCTTTCGCAGAATGTTCCGTTGCAATTATCGCAGGTCTATAGTCGGCTCGAATCTTCGCAGGCCGCCGCCTTGCTGACGCAACTGCATACAGCGTCAGAGCAAAAAACCCGGTTGCTTGATCAACTGGAAGGCGCGCTCACGGAACTGGAAAAACGCAGACAGGATGGCCAGATCCAGACACTTAAGCAGCGGATGGGTGAAGATGATGGACTTAAACAGATGCTCAGCCAAATTGCCCAAAAAGGGCCGAATTTGAGAAATGCCGGGATTCGTTCTTAAGCGTTTCAGGCGGGTAAAATATCTTCTAGAAAAAAGAACAAAGGAAACAAATGACTTCAAAAAAAGCCAAAAAGGATCAGAAGGTTCACAAACAGGACGATTTTGAGTTGCCTCAGGACGGCAACAATCTGAATACGCCCGGTGAATCAGTGAATCCTGAAGAGTCAAAACTGTCGCCAGAGGAAGCAGAGAAACAATCCGAAGAATCTCGCGCCGCCCTTAACGAAAAAATCGAAGCGACGATCAAGTCTATTGTCCTTAAAGCTAAGAAGAAGGGTTTTCTGAGCTATGAAGAGCTGAACGATACGCTTCCGGATGAAATTATCAGTCCTGCCCGTCTCGACAGTCTTTTGATGACATTTGATGAAATGGGGATTCGGTTATTAGATGACGCTGACGCTGCGAAAGAAACCGATGACGGTTTTGAGGGAACAGATAAGATCGGACACAGTGAGGCCGAAGATGATCTAGCGCTTGAGGTGGCGCTGACAGAGACGGAAGTTCGCAAGATTGATGATCCAATACGGATGTATCTGACGCAGATGGGCGAAATCCCCTTGTTGACGCGTGAGGAGGAGATCAATCTTGCCAGAAAGATCGAACTGACGCGTTTGGCGTTTCGGCGTAAAGTGCTTGAAAGCGACTATTGTTCCAGGGCCGCCGTTGAAATTCTTCAGCAGGTTGATGAGGGAACGCTGCCGTTTGATCGGACGATGAAAATGAGCAGTGGAGAGGCCCAGGAAAGGGCGATCATTAAGGGCCGTATTCCCATTAATGTGGATACGGTGAATAAGTTGCTGGACCGTAATTCGGATTTTTTCCTGGCGTTGAGCGACACCGATGATGAGGATGCGATCAAGCGGAACATGAAACAAATCCAACGAAATCGAAGAAAAATTGCTTCATTGCTGGAAGAATTGAGTTTGCGGACCAGCCGAATTCAGCCCATGATGAAAAAGTTACAGGGCATTCAGCAGAAAATGCATCAGTTGCAGAGGTTGATCGATAAAGGACCGACGCAGGATTATGATCCGGAAGATCTTGAAGCCATGAATCAGGAACTCAATGGGATGCAGGAACTGATCCTGGAGACTCCGAGTCAATTGCATAGACGATTGCGAGCGGTTGAAGCGGTGCATACTCAATACGACGAGGCCAAGCGAAATCTTTCCGGCGGTAATTTGCGGCTGGTCGTTTCGATCGCAAAGAAATACCGCAATCGTGGGTTAAGCTTTCTCGATATTATCCAGGAAGGCAATACCGGCCTGATGCGGGCGGTGGATAAATATGAGTACCGCCGGGGCTATAAGTTCAGCACCTATGCCACATGGTGGATTCGACAGGCGATCACTCGGGCGATTGCCGATCACGCCCGGACGATCCGCATTCCAGTTCATATGATCGAAACGATGAGTAAACTCCGCACCATCAGTAAGAATCTGCTGCAAAAGCTCGGTCGGGAAGCAACGATTGAAGAGATTGCCGAAGTAGCCAAGATGAGTGTTTCCGAAACCCGTCGTGTTCTCAAGATCAGCAAACATCCGTTCAGTTTGGATCGTCCGATCGGCGAGAGTGAAGACAGTTATTTTGGTGACTTCATTGAAGACGACACAGCTGAATCGCCCGTTCAGTCAGCGACCCAGGAAATGCTCAAGGACCGCATTGAGGAAGTGCTCACAACCTTGACCTATCGTGAACGAGAGATCATCAAGCTGCGGTATGGGATCGGTGATGGGTATACCTATACGTTGGAAGAGGTCGGTCGTATTTTCAAAGTGACGCGAGAACGAGTGCGACAGGTTGAGGCCAAAGCGATTCGAAAACTTCAGCATCCAGTGCGTGCGAGAAAATTAGAGGGCTTTATGGATGACCACTCGGATTAAGGGGTCATTAAAGGATTTCCATAGCGACGGCGGTTACATCGTCGATTTCACCGGGCCTAAAGTGATACTCTTTAGCGGTGTTGCTAAGGGTCTCGATCATCGGCTCTATGGGAAGGCGGCATATTTCAGAAAACGCCTCATTGAAGTGGAATTGCCCTTTGTCATCACTTTCCCCAAGGAGGGGTTCGGCGCCATCTGAAAAGATGAAGAGTTTGTCGCCTGACTGGAGTTGGATAGATTTCTGCTCGAAGTCAGCCTCAGGGAAAACGCCAAGCAACCCGCCGCGGCTTTGAAGTTGAAGGAGTTCGTCATCCCGAATCAGTACCGGATAGGGGTGGCCTGCACGGGCGTAGTCGAGTTTAAGCGTATTGATATTCAAGAGTCCGTAGAAGCAGGTTGCAAATAAGCATCCCGCCAATTCTTGCTCCGACATTCGGAGATTCAGCGTGGTCATCACTTCCCACGGATTGAAAATCCTGTAATCATCGTTGATCGTCTGTCGCATGACGGTGGCCTGTTTCAGGAACATCGTCAGCAAAGCTGCGGGCATGGAGTGTCCAACGGCGTCGGCAAGATAAAAACCGATATGCTCCTCATCCAGCCGGGCAATGTCGTAAATGTCTCCAGAGACCCACTCGGCGGGGCGGAACAGCGTTGCCCACCGGATATTTCCGGCATTGGGCAGCCGCGTCGGGAGAAAATTTCGCTGGACATGTCCAGCCATTTCAAGCTGCCGGGTGGTATCTTCGTTTACCGAGAGTTGGCAGGCATGAGCGTCCTTCTGAGCCAGGTCACGCTGCAGTCTTTTGTAGAATTTCACATTGCTTTCGATCCGTGCCCAAAGGGGTGCATAATCCACCGAATCGATCTTTGAGGCAAGCGGAATCTCCTCAAGCAGGATTGAATCAGGACATTTATGGATGATAACCGAGATGTCCTTTTGGTCCAGTTGTTTAAATAATTCCTGAAATACGGCGGCATTTTTAGCGGTGACCACCCCGGCGTCAAAAACAACCGTTCCCAGAATGTTGCGGTTGTGAATACAGGAGCTGAAATCGCTGCTTGAAATGCGGTCCCATAAATATCCGGTTTTATTGAGATGATTCGTTAATTCCTCAGAAATGGGGCGATCTCCGACAAACAACACATGAACGGGGTGAGTTTGATTGAGTGAGCAGGTTGTTATGTCGGTTTTTGTAATCATTGCTTCGCCGGAAAAGACGTCTTTTCTAATTCCTATTTCGGACAAAAAGGGCCCCAACTTAATGGCTCAAGCACAACGGGAAAGCCCTATTTTTATGTTTTTTCTTGACCTGATGGATAAATTGAGTAGTATTATGGTATGTTTTCATCGTTACGGTGAATAACTGTATTCTTCCCGGGTTATAAATTTGTAACTTCAGTGGGAGAGCTAACTTGCGGAAAGCAGGTTGCAAGTAGTGCTTCAAAAACACCGATTTCATCCGGCAGGGCGAAAGGCAAGAAATGACTTGTCAAGTCCGCAACCCGGCTGAATAGGTGAATATGACGAAAGGGAATTGAGTGATAGTTGTAGAGGAAATCCGAGACATAAAAAGGAGTTGTCTGGGTACTTTTTTAGGTGAATCCAAAGTTTTAAACCGAAAAACGAAGATAAGGTTTAAAGGGAGCCCGTGTAGCCTTCGGTAATACCCTAGATGATTTGCCTTTATTTTACGTTCACTTTTTTTCTTTTGTGCATTTCTATTGAGGTTGCTTGCATTCTCAGCGTGTGTCTTTCCGCAGTTCCATCATATACATTAGGAAAGGTATGAAACAATGGGAATACTTGCTGTAATTGAGATGTCGAGCATTTTGATGGGGGTGTTGCTGGGGCTTATTGTTGGTTCGGTGGTCGCTTATGTTATCCTGAAAGTCATCACCAATGCTCGCGACAAATCGCTTCAGGAAGATCTTCAGATTCGCGTTGAAACCGCTAAGAAGCAGGCCGAAACAATTGTCAAAGAGGCCCGTTTGGACGCGACCAGCGAGATGATGAACAAGCGGGAGGAGTTTGCCGCTGAGGTCAGCACCCGGGAAAATAAACTTCGCCAGCAGGAAATGGAGTTGTCCAAGAAGCAGAATTCTCTTGATCGTCAGATGGACAAGGTTCAGCAGCAGGAACGCCAACTCGATGGTAAGCAGGGTGAACTGGACCACCAGATCAAAACTCACAACGAACGAAACAAAGAGCTGGCCAACGTGATGG
>CALKKA010000041.1 GCA_937995495.1 uncultured Phycisphaerae bacterium | reverse complement strand
GGTCCCTGTGCCATCTGCGACATGGAGGTCTTCATATTGTCGCGCAGATAGTCAAAGCCAAATTCGTTATTGGTGCCATAGGTGATATCGCACGCATACTGCGCCCGCCGTTCGTCGCCGGAGGTATCCATGTCCGCCTGAATCGCACCAACCGTCATCCCCAGCGCGTTGTACACCGGGCTCATCCAATCGGCGTCACGCTTGGCGAGGTAATCGTTGACGGTGATCAGATGTACCCTGCGGCCGGTCAGATGGACCAGATAAGCGGCCAGTGTCGCCACCAGCGTTTTTCCCTCACCCGTGGCCATCTCGGCGATCTTGCCCTCGAACAACACATGCCCGCCCACCAGTTGCACATCGTAGTGGCGCATATCCAGATTCCGGCGTGCCGCTTCCCGCACCACCGCGAATGCCTGGGTCAGGATGTGTTCAGGATCGGGGTCGCGTTTCAGCGTTTCCTTAAACACAGCGGTCTTGGCCTTTAGCTCCTCATCGCTGAGGGCCTTGGTCTGCTCCTCCAGTTCACCTGCGGCCAGCGCCATCTGCATATAAGACTTGACAACTCGTTCGTTACGGGAACCGAACGTCCCCACCAGAAACTTATTAAACGCCTTCATGACCATAGTTTGAGTCCGTCTTATCAACAGAAAAAGCCCAACCTCACAGCTGGGCTTGATCTTGATGTTTAGTTGTTAGTCCTTCACGCGGGTGACATAGTCGCCTGTGCGGGTATCGATGCGGAGCTTTTCGCCGATCTTGATAAACGGGGGCACCTGAACCTCGATCCCGGTCTCCATCGTGGCCTGTTTGAACTGATTCGTCGCCGTGGCACCTTTGATCTCCGGAGCCGTATCCTTGACGATCAGGTCCACCGTATTCGGCAGCGTAACCACGACAGGTTTTCCGTTATACATGCTGATCTGGATCTTTTCATTTTCCTTCAGATACTTCGGACCTTCGCCAAATCCGTCGTCGTCCAGCGTGATCTGGTCGTAGGTTTCCAGATCCATGAACACATGCTCATTGGGCGAAGAATAGAGGTATTCATAATTGCGTTTTTCAAGATACGCCTCTTCGATCGTCTCTTCAGATCGCAGACGGACATCCCGAATGCCGCCGTCGACAAGGTTCTTGAACTTGGTCTGATAGATCGCCCCGCCCTTGCCAAGCTTGACATGCTGATAATCCACAACCACATAGAGCACCCCGTCAATGATGACGGTCTGGCCCTTTTTCATATCTGTCACTTTCATACAACACTCCAAACAGTTAAGGTCTTCATATTAAATCACTTACACCCGCCTGCCCCAGTTGGCCCAACGGATGCATAAACAGGGTTGGCAGTATCGCAGAACTGGCTGGAAATGTCAAGAGAATGTGAAAACCGCACGCAATGGGCCACTTAGAAATCCTCTTAAAAAAACCTTTTACTCTCTGGTTTATATGAATATAATAATCCGTGAAGGAAAAACGGCTACAATGAATTCTTTTTGATTGGGTAACAGGGTGTCTGATGGAACACAGTCAAACTTTTCTAATGCTCGTTAGGCAGGCAAGTCTCGGGGACACCGACAGCACCAAAGAATTGCTCCAGGCTAGCTCCACCAGGCTGTTTTCATATCTTCTCCAACTCACAATGGACTTTTCTCTGGCCAAAAGACTGACCAAAGAAATACAGAACGAGATGGTCCTGTCGCTTTGGCGCCTAAAAAAGCCCCAACATTTTTGGCCTTGGATATATGCACAGGCCTGGGAAGCCGTTAAAGAAAATTACTCAGACACTCGAAGGCACAAAGACTTATTTCTCTCGGATGAGGAAGAAGAATTTTTCGTGAAACAGCTCAACACAAAAAAAGTCCGGGAAGACGACTTCTTTCGGGAACAGGATACGGACCGGCTGTTCAAAACAGTGTATCAAGCCATGAAACGAATGAGTCTTGTTCAACGCAATATCATCGTCTTACGCTGCTTCGAGGACATCTCTTTTGATGAAATCGCCCTGAGAATCGGTCGTTCCGATACAAGAACGCGTGTCTTGTTCTTCCGGGCAAAACAAAAAATAAAATACCGCTTATGGCTTCAGAAATACCGAGCAAACCGGATGTTCCTGCCTGCTTTAGGGCTTTTTGGGACAGTCACATCAATCGTCCCCTCTGCCTGTACGCCCTCTACTGTAGTTGTGGAAAGAATCTCGATTCAGATCGGTTTCGTTCCGTGGTTAATCGGTACGCTGACCAGCGAGATCGGGATCTTTTTTTCCAGCCTGACAAGTTTTGTCTTGATATGGTTCGCTATTGCCCATGCGTTGTTTTTGGGAGTTATTTGTTTACTCCTGCTGCCATTTGCCTTGGTTCTTCTTATAACAGTGCTCGCTGCTGAATAAGATAGCACACAAACAAAAGTCGCTTTAGGCTTCCAGCACACCCATCGACTGATGATAGTGTTTCAGCAAGCCCGCCGTGTCCGGACCGCCGAGGTGTGACCACGGCAGGGCCTGGTCCGACTCGAATGATCTTTGGGCCTCGGTTTCGAGATTGAGTCCTGCCGCTTCAAACGCATCCTGCCATCGCTTCAGGTCAAAACCCTCATTCCACAGGTCAAATCTTGCCCCGCTTCGCCACGCCGTTTCAATTACATCACACAACTCCCGACCGCCACGCCCCATCGCCGATTCCAGGATACTGCGGTCAAACGCGTGAAAGTTGAATTTGACAAACCGCAGTTTTAGTTCCCGTTTCCGTGACAGGATCAGCTCTTTTGCCCTTTCAAAATACGCCCGGTCCTTCTGGCCCAACCAGCCGAAAGGCGTATGCGCCTTAGGCACCAGCCAACTGATCGCGGCGGTAATATCGGCAAATTTCCCGTCCACTTTCTGCCGCAGCGCCGACAGCTTTTGTGACAGGTCCACAATTTTCAGGATATCGTCTTCGGTCTCACCGGGAAAGCCGATCATGAAATACAGTTTCAGCCGTAAAAAGCCCGCTTCGAACGCTGCCTTAACCGCCGCAAACAGATCTTCATCCGTAATCGGCTTATTGATAACCTGACGCAGGTGTTCGCTGGCCGCCTCGACCGCGATGGTCAGTCCGCCCTTTCGAACCGACGTCACCATCTTCGGTAATAATTGGAGTTGTTTTTGGACCCTCAAGCTCGGAATTGACAGTCCCACATGCAGTGGCGCAAAATGAGCATTCATTTTATCGATCAGCTCTTCCAAATATGGATAATCCGATGTCGATAAGCTCAGCAAGCTAACCGTATCAAACCCCGTTGCGGCGTATTGCTGCTTGGCTGATTCGAGAATGCGGTCCACGCTGCGAACCCGCACCGGCCGCCGGCAGAAGCTCGCCTGACAGAACCGGCACCGCCCCGGACACCCCCGCATGATCTCGATGCTCACCCGCTCATGCACCGCCTGGACAAACGGCACGATCGGCTTTTGGGGGATCGGGGCATTCTCAAAGTCCCGCGCGACCGCATTTTCAAACTCCGTTGGCAACCCCTCAATCTTGGGCTTGATCGCTCCGGCCTCGTCGATGTCATAGAACTGCGGCGCATACACAAACGAGAATTGCTTCACCGCGGCCAACAGAAATTCTTCCTTCGACTTAGTGCTCTGCTTCATCCGGCGATACAACTCGACGATCTCAACGGCTGCCTCTTCAGCCTCGCCCAGTACGAACATATCCACAAACGCCGAAAGCGGCTCGGCACAGTTGGATGCCTGGCCTCCGACAATCACAATCGGGTCATCCTCCGATCGGCTCTCGCTGCGAACCTCAAGTCCCGCCAAATCCAGCATGTTCAGCAGATTCGTATAGCACAATTCGTTGGTCAAGCTGAATCCGATCAGGTCAAAATCTCGTACCCGGCAGTGTGATTCCATCGTAAACAAGGGTATATTTTTTTCCCGCATCACCTCTTCGGCATCAAACCACGGGGCAAACACCCGCTCAGCAGCAACGCCTTCTAGCTTATTAGTGATCGAATACAGGATCTCCATGCCCAGATAGCTCATGCCGATCTCGTAGATATCCGGAAAACAC
>CALKKA010000040.1 GCA_937995495.1 uncultured Phycisphaerae bacterium | reverse complement strand
CGTATAATCTTTAATGTAATTTTGTCAACGCATGGCTTTAATTGAGGCATATTCTGCTTTCACAGAATTAATAAATGAAAGGATATCATGTTCTTCATGGGGGATGTCCGGGTAACTGCGTTTGAGGTTCAGTAAATATTTTCCATTTTTGATGATGACCTCATAATCCCTTAGAGCTTCATTGCGTGTTAAACTGCCCCGTTCAGCCTTGGCACTAAGTTCTTTGAATTTCAGGTCCAGTTTTTCATTCAATTTATCAAATTTTCGGACGACTTTTTCAAACTCTTCTTTGGCATCTATAAGGCCTTGATTCTTCTTAACAGGAACACTGCCATGCCCCAGTTCAACCAGAAGGGCCTGTTTGGAATCTGCAACGCCATCGGCAATTTTACATCGAACAGCATTGCCCGTCGTAAGCGTCAGTAGTTCCCCTTTACTGCAGACCGTGCGGACCAGTGTGTCGGCGGAGAGTTTTTCTTTCGGTTCAATGAAGAGGGCCTCGCCTCTCCGATCCACTTCAAGGACAACGATATCTTTATCTACCATTGCTTTCGCCAAAGCCCCTGATCGATTATTCTTTTGTGCGAGTGAGGCAAGGAAAGTCCGCCACGCAGAATTGAATTTCTCCCCAACAGTTTCTCCGTAGGTCTCTTTCATGTCTGTTACTTTGCCTTCTCCGGAAGTGATCAGAGTCGCGGCACCAATACTGGTTGCTGGAGCCATGTAAATTTTGTCACATGCCAGTGAAATCGCTGCGCCTGCAGAAAAAGCGCCTCCATATTCACCGCCCTTGATAAACGCGACGGTTTGACAGTACTTAATATCATTGATAGCTGCACATATCCGTTCGGCCAGATCAACTCGTCCGCCAGGAGTATCAACCTCGATCAAGATCAGTAAGGGACCCTTACGAGCCTCTTCGATGATCGCCTGCTCAAAAGCTTTCGTTTCATGTTCGAGATTGATTTGACCGCTGATGAACAGCAGAGAAATAAATGAATTACGGCCCGTTGAATTGGGTTCAATCTTATATTCAGCTAGGTTGATCTCGACTTGGCCTTTTTCCTGTGTCATAACGACATTCATGCCGTTATTCATTTGTCCGGTCGCAAAGCCATGATAAACAATATCCTTGTCATTGTGGCTAAATGTATCAGCAAAACTGCAAGCAATTAAAAGAGCCAGTCCAATCCATGTCAGTAAAAAGACTTTCATTTTGTATCAACGTCGCCTTTAATTTCTCATGTATTCTATCGTCAATTCCATTAAGAAAACATTTGACCAAGTGCACAGATATCAGATTTTAAGGAAATATTCCATCAAATCGGGACCATTCTGTATTTCAAAGCCTGTCTCAAAGCTGTTTCTCTCACAGTAAGGTTTATTTAATACGCCTTTGATTCCGCTGCCGGCCATTGCAAAGGGAACCGGTTCGCCAATATGACAACGCTCCTCGACAGGGGTTGGATGATCTGGCAAAACCAGAATGCGATACTCATCATATGCCTGGATCGCTTCATATACCGGTCCGACAATAAATCGGTCGATGTGCTCAATGGCTTCTTTTTTCTGATTGGCACTGCCGCCATGCCCGGCTTCATCGGGTGCTTCAATATGTACAAAAACGATATCGTACTTGTCGATGGCCTCAATCGCAGCTTCGCCCTTACCCGAAAAATTGGTGTCCAAATAGCCGGTCGCACCGTCAACAGAAATAAGGTCAAATCCGATGAGTTTGGCCAAGCCACGAACCAGATCGACAGCCGTAATGACCGCTCCTTTTAAGCCGTATCGCTTTTCAAACCGTTCCATTACGGCCTTTTGGCCCTGACCCCAAAGCCATACCGAGGACACAGGATTCTCGCCTAAGTCTCTGCGTACCTTATTGATTGGATGATTCGTGAACAACTGGGATGATTTTGCGATAAGGTCATTCAGGAGGTCGCTTTGTTTCCCTTTAGGCAGTATTTTTGAAAGTTTTTCACCGATAAAATCATGAGGAGGATGCGTGATGACCTTCGAGAAATCCAGACCACTGATGACAGCCAGATGTCGATAGCTCACGCCGGTGTAAAATTTAATTGCGTCCGACTCGGCCACATTCGACAGTTCATTAATTAAGGTTATGGCTTCCTTCGTCGAGATGTGGCCTGCACTGTGATCAACCATTGTTTCATCCGCTGTCGTTACCAGATTGCACCGAAAGACCCAATCGTCTGACTTGAGAGCAATCTCCTGAGCTGCGGCCTCAATTGGAGCGCGTCCTGTATAACAAGCTTTCGGGTCATAACCCAGTAAACTCATTATTGCCACATCACTCCCTGGCTGCATCGAATCCGGAACTGTTCGACAAATACCCTGGCGGCCCGCGCTCGCAATTTTATCCATATTCGGTGTTTCGGCCGCCTCGATAACGGTCTTGCCCCCAAAGCATTTCTGCGGATTGTCTGCGGCGCCGTCGGGAACAATAATGACATACTTAGCACTCATCCCTCAGTGTCCTCCGGAATATCGACAATTCGAATAGAAACTGGTTTTTGGCTAACAATGTCCAGTTGTTCGATCTCTTTAAGGGCAGCGGTCATGTTTTTCTGTTTAGTCAGATGCGTGGTAATGACAACGGGAACAGTGTTATCCGGCCCGATCCACTCATGCTGAATCGCACCGCTGATACTGATATTGTGCTTTCCCAATACCTGGGCATATTCGGCAAAGACGCCCGGTTCATCTTTTGCCATGATTCGGACATAGAATCGGCTGTCAACCTCATCAATGGGCTTGATTTGCACCGCAATTTGTTCACCAGTTGCCAATGGCATCGTTCCAAAGACGCGTTGGCTGTTACCCAGAGCAATCTCGATAATATCTGCTACAACTGCGCTAGCGGTTGCCATCATGCCAGCGCCGCGGCCGTAATAGACGGTATTCCCTACGGCATTACCAAAAACGCTGACAGCGTTGAAAGGACCATCCACCCGTGCCAACGGATTATGTTCAGAAACGAAGGCCGGATGTACCCGAAGCGACACTCGACCGTCGGCACTTTTTTCGCCAATGGCCAGCAGTTTCAGGATATAACCCATTTCCAGAGCGCTGCGTATATCGACAATATCAACATCTTCAATGCCCTCCATATAAACATCGTCCATGCCCAGCGCGCAGTTGAAGGCCAGGCCGCCTAAGATCACCAGTTTATGCGCGGTGTCTCCACCGTTAATGTCAAGCGTTGGATCGGCCTCTGCAAATCCTTTGGCCTGTGCCTCCTTGAGTACATCGGCGAATTGGGATCCATGGCGGGTCATATTGCTCAGAATATAATTGCAGGTGCCATTAAAAATGCCGTAAAATCCTTCAATTTGGTTGGCTGCCAATCCCGTACGAAATGCCGAAACAATTGGGATACCTCCACAGCAACTCGCCTCAAAAGCGATACATCGCCCGGCCTTGATTGCTTCCGGGAAAAGTTCTGAACCGCGCTCTGCCAGCAGCGCTTTATTTGCAGTAACAACATCCTTGCCGCTAGAGAGCAACTTCGACTGGATGTCTTTGGCAACGGTAGTCCCGCCGACCAGTTCCACAGCAACATCAATGGAGTCATCATTCAGAAGGACATTTAAGTCGTCCGTCATAAGGCCCCGTGGCAGGTTAAAATCTCGGGGGCGGGTCGTGTCCTTATCTACGACACAGGCGAGATCAATCTTCAGACCCGTTCGGGCAGTAATTTCGGCTGCGTTTTCGGACAAGATTCTGGCCACGCCGGTGCCCACGACTCCATATCCGACCAAGCCAACTTTTACAATTCTATGTTCCATGAAATCCCTCAGTTGCGATAATTTAGAATATGATTGTAACTTTAGGTAAAAACGCTCGTTAGGTCAAGTAAAAACCCATTGACGTACGGACTCAGAGACAGAATTAGTTGTCAAACGGCATCTTTACGCCGCCGCTGGGCGTGCGTTTGGTGTTGCTTTTCATCCCACCTTCGACTTCAATTTTCAGTTCCAAAGAGCCCGGCTGCACTCTGCAAACTTGGCCCACTGCAATATCATCGGCCTTTCCTTCAAGAATTTGGGCATAACTGAATTTTGGCAGAATTCGGGTTACTTTTAGCGAAGCGACTTTATGTTCATCCTGTCCCAATACTTCCTGTGTCGTCGGATCAAGAACTTCCTTGCCTTTTCGAAAGACCTCATACACAGCATCCGGAATCATTCGCTGCCCGCCCTGATCAAGGATTACCTGGCCCGGTTCAATCAGAGCAATTCGTACGGGATATGTATTATTAAGTACATCTTCAATGATTTGTCGTATTGCCAAATCCAAAAAAGCGTCTTTGATCTGGTCAAAATCTCGCTTGTCTCGCTGCCAATCGTCTGCGAGTTCCATAACTTCCGGCGTTTCCAGTTTGATTCGGTACTCATGGGAAAATGCCACTTGCCGCGTCGCAGGAACCAATAAGCGAACCTCACCGACAAAATGGCCCCGGTATTCCCCGGAACGAATTCCGGTTGTGGGGATATCTTTCAATTCAGTGGTGATTTCCGCTCGTCGAATCCGCCCGGTGAGCAAATAGTCTGCGCCTTGCACTTGTTTAAGACGACCCTTTTGCTCAAGGTCCGCGTCGCCGGATTTGATAATATTGATTTCGTCCCGGAAGGCCTTATCGTAATCTCTGTCCAGTAGATCAAACCGGCCGCTTTCACTCAAGAGTGTTGTTAGTCTCTGAGAGAACTGTTTCGTTAATTCAGCTCCGGAAACCGTAATGTCGCCAAAAACATAGACCTTTTCCTGCACTTCAAAGGGTGAAACAGCCAGCGATATTTTTGTTGTTGCCAGCGGTGACTGATAATCATACACCTGCACGTCTACCGTTACTTCATATTTGCCGTCTTCATTTTTTCGTTCATTGACGACTTCGTATGACTTGACCAGTCCTTCGGCCATCGTCAGCGTGATGCTGTCCTGTGAGCGGATGGAAATGCCCTCCATCTCGATTGATTTATCAACCTCTTCCCGCGTTACATCAATACTGCCCACCGCCGCCGCTGATGAAGCAACGCCGGAGGTAACCAGCACCCCATGCACCTGGGCGACAGCTTCGTGCAGGGCTTTTTTAATCGCCTGCTCGCGCGTGGTCGCAACACCTTTGGCTTGACGCATCTGCGTATTGACCCCAAATGAGGTACAAACAAGCCCGAAAAACAGGAATAATAATTTCACCTTCTTCATAATTGGCCCCTTTTCTTACCAAAGGATCGATTTTCGTATTCGATTACCAGGAAACCATCTTATCCGAGCCCCGTTTTCCAATTATTTTTTCTTCCTGCCAGAAACGAAGACCGGTTGTCATGTCCGTAATGCGCAGTTGGAAGTAATACTCGACCTGTTGCTTCTTTTTGTCATACTTCACATTTCGCTGGATAATCTTGCCAGAAATACTCAACTCCGGCGCAATCAACTGCTTCTTGGCCGGCATTGTATCCTCGTTGAACTCATCGGCTCTGTCAGAGTCCCGCAAGTCGCGCACTTCATATACCAACGAATCACTGGCCTTGTCTCCAACAGCGGAGGTCATCACTACCTGACCGCTGTTCATCATCTCCTGTTCGACTTTGGCCATCAATTGATCGGTATCGATCCGCTGCATGGTGTCGTTGACAATGCGTCCGGTTGCCATCACATAGCGGCCACCGTCCTTTTTATTAAGGGTTCCCGAACTTACCAGCGAACTGATCATCGCCGCCGCGGCCTGATCAAAATCACGATAATCCAGTCCCATCACGGCCTTGCCCTCGTCGTTGACCGTATCAATATTTTTCGTCGCTGGCTGACAGCCGGCCAGCACAACCATCGCAAGAGTACAGAGCAATACTTTCTTTTTCATAATCAATCTCCTT
>CALKKA010000039.1 GCA_937995495.1 uncultured Phycisphaerae bacterium | reverse complement strand
ATTCTGGATACCACCCCCGACGATATGCAGACAATCAATGGAGTTACCCGTTAGCGTCTCAAGTTGCCGGAGCACCCATGCATAATTCAAGGCCAGGCTCTCTAAGACCGAACGGACCATGGTTCCTTGGTCTTCAATTTTCTGCTGTCCGGTCTGATCCAGATATTCATTGATCTTATCGGGCATTTGACCCGGTGACAGGAAGGCGTCATGGGCCGGATCAATATAGGCAACGAAAGCTGCGGCCTTCTTTGCCATTTCCGCTAACTGGGCATAAGACAGTTCCTGCCCTTCGGCCTGCCAATGGCGTCGGCACTCCTGAACCAGCCACAAGCCCATGATGTTCTTAAGCAGGCGGATGGTTCCATCCACGCCGCCTTCGTTGGTGAACTGGTATTCAAATGTCAGGTCATTAATGATCGGTTCCGGGATCTCCACACCCAGCAGACTCCAGGTACCGCAGGACAAATAGGCCCAGGTGTTTTCAGAATCCGCCGGAACGGCCGCAACGGCCGAGGCGGTATCGTGTGAACCGATCGCCGCAACTGGAATCTGAGGGCAGCCAAGTTCAGCAGCCACCTCTTCAGTCAGCATTCCCACGAGCGTGCCCGGTTGAATCACCGACGGCATGATAGCCAGCGGCAACTGCAGCTTACTAAAGAGGTCCTTGGCCCAGGTACCGGTTTTCATGTCCATCAGCTGCGAGGTGCTGGCCAATGAGTATTCCGCATATGGCTCGCCGCATAGATGATAGGCATACAGGTCCGCGGTAAACAGCAGTGTCTTGGCCTTTTCAAGAACCGCATCGTTCGACTGACGCATCGCCAGCAATTGATAAAGGGTGTTTAATTGCATAAACTGGATGCCAGTCTGGTCATAGATCCAACGCTTGCCGACACGATCAAATGCCGTCTCCAGCATCCCATCAGTCCGGCTGTCCCGGTAATGATAAGGATTTTCCAAGAGTTGACCGCTCTCATCCAGCAGTCCAAAATCGACACCCCAGCTGTCAACCCCAAGACATGAAATTTCGCTTTTTGCCTGCTGGACCGCGGCTTTGATGCCGGCTTTGATCTCGGATAAGATATTGGGGAAGTCCCAGCGTAAAGATCCGTTGATCTCAATGGGGCCATTAGCAAAACGACGGATTTCTTCCAATGACAGTTTGTCATCCGAAACGGTCCCCAGCATCACACGACCGCTCTCGGCCCCTAAATCAACGGCAATATAATTGTTTTCCACTTCAAGATCCTGACTGTCAGACTATCTTTCGTTTTTCACTTCAAGTACGATCACGGTATTGATGGGATCGATCGATTCTTTTGGAACCTCAATAAGAATGCCCTTTTCATCTGAGGAGGTTTCTAAGGGTTCATGGTTAGCCAGCAGGTAAGATGTGTCAATTTTGCTTTCAAGTTCGGGTATTCGGAGGTGGCTATTCGAAGGCCAGTCAAAAACATGCAGGTACAGTACGGTTTTGTCGTGGTCGATTCGTTTTGTACATCGTCCCCATGGCAAACCAGTAAATGGACTTGCCGTCGTTCCATAGATGGATTCGCCATTGACAGCCATCCATTGCCCGATGTGTTTCAGGCGTTCAATGCTTTCGATCGGAAAAGTCCCGTCCGGCTTTGGACCAATGTTAAGTAGAAAGTTCCCCCCTTTACTGGCAATGTCCACCAGTTTATGAATCAAATCTTCGGTTGATTTAAAGTCTTTGTCATGCTTATTCCAACCCCAATACCGGTTCATCGTGATACAACTTTCCCAGTCATAGTCAAGACCGGTAGCAGGTATTTCCTGTTCCGGTGTTCCAAAGTCACCGGCATACTGACTGGTGTCAAATGTTCCCTGCATACCGTGACGACCTTTGTCCACACGGTTATTGATAATAATCTCCGGTTTCAGTGAACGGACATAGTCATACAGTTTCAAACCTTCTTCATGTGTCCAGGTCTTTTCCCATTCGCCATCAAACCAGAGAACCGCCGGGTCATATCGCAGGACAAGTTCCTCCAACTGGGCTTTCATATAGGATATATACCGCGGGTAGTCCGCCCCGTCGGCAGAACGTTTTTCCCACTTTCGCCGGGGCAGATAGTCGGGATGGTGCCAATCCATAATTGAATGATAGAAACACAGTTTGATGCCCTGTGCTTTGCAGGCAACCGAAAGCTCTTTTAAGATATCCCGCTTAAACGGGGTACGGTCCATGATATCATAATCGGTTGCATCGCTGTCCCATAAACAGAAACCATCGTGATGCTTACTGGTGATGACGAGATACTTCATGCCGGCATCTTTGGCCATCCGAACCCACCGGTCCGCATCGAATTTGACGGGGTTGAATTGCGGGCCGAACTTCTCATATTGTTCAACCGGGATTTGTGCCGTCGTCAGAATCCACTCGGCATGGTTTGAATTGCCGTCCCATTCACCAGCAGGAACCGCGTATAACCCCCAATGAATAAACATCCCAAAACGCGCCTGGCGCCACCACTGCATCCGTGCATCTTTTTCAGCGGTGGTTTCATTCCGGTAATCAGGCGATTCCTGCGAGGCGGCCATGGATGGACTCCAAAAGAAAAAAATTAACAGAAATAGACTCAGACTCCGCATTGAGTCATTCATTTTCCCAACTCTCATTCTCCTGCAGCATATTAATGCCATCGCTGTGCCTTTCCTTCCAGGGATACTGATTTATGGTATATCAGATACTAATTAAAACAGAAACCTTGATAACAGCAATGCACAATTTACAGAACTTGATGGACATTTCACAGATTTCTGATAAAATATCTGGAATGATCGGACTCAAAAAGATAATTGACCACCTGGACATCACCATCCTCAATGCCGAATTGTTCACGGTGGGAACCGAATGGAACTATCAAAATGCCAGCAATCCGTATTCCAGGATCTATTTTATCACAGAAGGAGAGGGGACGGTCCGGCACCATGGTCGCACCTATGCACTCTTGCCCGGACAGATCTATTTGATTCCCTGCTACACCACCGTCGATATGTTCTGTCCAAAGGCCTTTACTCATTACTATGTGCATTTTACATCACGGCTCCAAACGGGGTTGGACATCCTTTCGATGTTCGAATGCAGCTATCAGGCCGCTGTGGCTGGAACGCTCATCAACCAATCCGTCTTCGACCGTCTGCTGGAACTTAATCCCCACAAGGAACTCATCGAATACAACGCCAACACCCCCATCTATCAGCAAGTTCTCGACCGGACGACCCGGTTGGATCAGAATAAAGCTCCCGGTAATATTTTAGAAACCAATGCCATTATGCGGCTGCTTCTATCGGTCTTTTTTGATGATAACAGCCAGCCTCAAGTCGTTAACACCTTACAGGGTCTCAAACGGTTCGAAAGTGTTCTCGAATATATCCACGATCATTTAGACTCCCCCGTCACCATTTCACAGTTGGCAAACATCGTCAATCTGAATCCGACGTATTTTTCCAACCGCTTCAGTAAATTGCTGGGCACATCCCCGCTTCAGTATGTTAATAAACGGCGAATCGAAAAGGCGCAGGAACTGCTTCTGGGAACCGATGAAACATTGTATCAGATCGCCCTGCAAATCGGCTTTAGTGATGAATATTATTTTTCGCGGTTGTTTAAAAAAACAGTGGGAATTTCACCGGACCACTATCGAAAGCAGGAGCAAACCCACCATCAACGCTAAGAATCCCTCTCACTAACCGCTGAACTCGATCATCGCTTTCAAGACACCATCCTTGTAATCGGCAACTAGATCAAACGCTTCCTTCGTCTCTTCGAAGCCAAAGTGATGGGTCGCCATGACATTGACATCGAAGTTCTTCTTTTCGATCATCTCCAGTGCGGATTGCACACACTCACACTGACGCCGGACATTCTGGATGCAAATCTCTTTATGACGCAACCTATCAACCGGGAATGAAAATCGGTCAAACTCCGGGATGCCGATGATCATCAGCTTACCGCCCGGTTTCAGGATTTCGATCGCCTGATCCAGCGCCTCCTGGTCGCCGCAGCAATCAAAAACCGCATCCAGACCAAGCGGTTCTGCTGAAAGAATACCGCTGACAATGTCAGAAGTATCCGGATTGCCCGTCCACGAAGCACCCGCTTTTTGAGCCAGTTCAAGTCGAGCATCAATCTTATCCGTCACATACGCTTTGGGGGCCCCCATTGACAGCGCCGGCATAAATACGCTGAAGCCGATCGGTCCGGCCCCCAGTACACCGATCTTAGCCCCTGTCATCGGGATCGATTGTTTGACGCCATACACGCCGATCGCCAGTGGCTCGGATAACGCCGCCTCGACCATGCTGACATGGTCGGATATCTTAATACAGCTTGTTTCGGGCATCACAATGTATTCGCTTAAACACCCCTCGGCCTGCTTGGGGCAGCCTAAAAAACGCAGGTTCCGGCAGGTATGGTGCCGGCCCGCTTTGCACTGGTCACACTCCCGGCACGGCATCGCCGGCTCTATCGCAATCCGGTCGCCGGGCTTGACATGGGTAACAGCACTGCCTGTCTCGACAACTCGGCCAGCTCCTTCGTGCCCAACCGTAAAAGGATATTCAACGGTTTGGCGGCCGATCTTTCCGGAAACGTAATAGTGAATATCACTGCCGCATACACCGATCGACAGCATTTTGATCAGCACATCGTTGTCGCTGCTGATCTCGGGATCCGGCACATCGACCATTTCCATTTTCCGGATACCGGTTAATTGCATTGCTTTCATAAACGTACTTTCAATTTATAAATCGCTGGCTTCGATCGCTTTGACGATTCCATAGTGTGAAATCTTTTTTTGGGTTGATCGGAGCCGAACCTGAATCCAGTTCAGATCCTTACTATAGGCTTCATAGGGCTTTTATCAAGGGTAAAAAGGGGAGAAAGAGAGCGTCCCTGGCTCACAGGTCGTGGTGTGTATCCTGGCAAATTGATGTAACTTTTCACGGGTGACATCGTATTCTGATGATCATCAATTTAGCCATCTTTCGGTGAACAGTTGTAAATCGATAAGATCAACCGCTCCGCTTTGATCGAAATCCGCGCCGCTGCAATCGTCATTGGAAACGGAGCAATCGGTCCGCTGCCAGTAGCCGGCAAAGATCGCATACTCGACCATCGTGGCATTAATATCACGACCGCTCTCAGCGGGTCCTGTGCCGCTGGGCACCGCACCCTGGGTCACGACAACCCGGTCAATCATATAGCCGTCTTGGCGGCGAACAATGTCCAGCGTTCGGGTGCCTGCCGAAGCAATAGTCACCGTTCCCAGGCTTTTCCAGATCCACTGGTCATAATCATCGCCATTATCGACTGCTCCGGTACCGACACCATCCAAACCGGCCCAGACGGTGTCCGACCTGCTGGCCGTATCCACCCAACGACGGACATAAACCGTGTAATCACCTAAAGTCGTAAAATCAATCTCATAGAACAGTCGAGTCGCATCTGAGTACACACCAAAATTGGGTGTAAATTGCCCGTCAACGGTCCACATATAAGAGCCCACCGCCCCGCTTATGACCGTATCCTCGGTCCAGGTATTTGGGGTGTCGGAGCGTGCCTCAAGGCCGTCATAGTGTTCGGCTTCAAAGCACACTTCACCACCGACCTCCAGGAACGGTCCATCGGATGCCAGATAGGGCAGCGTCGTCGCCGATGCAGCACCGGACCAGTCCGTCATATTGCCTAACGCATCCCGCATCTGAACGCGATAGGTATACCCGGTGTCTGGATCAAGGTCGCTGTCGGTGTAGCTGGGACTGGTCTGCCATCCCGAGTCACTGCCGCCGGGATTGCCGCTGGTTTCTTCGAAATAATATTCAACCGGTTCGCTGACATCCGATCCCGTTGCAGCGGTCATGCTGATCCGGGTACTGCCGTCCGCCTGCGGGAGGCTCGCCCATTCGGCGGGATCCGGCGTCGGAGGATCGGTTTCTCCCAATCCGGCACGAATGACCACCGATCCGACACCGCCTCCCTGGCCGTCTGAAAATGAAACCTGCACCGTATTGACAGCCTGAAGGAGTGAACCATCGACTTTAATCGACTTTAACGTACCGTATTCATTGCCGTCATCCGTACGACCTGATGATTCTTCAACAGGAATATTGAGGGATTGACCGTTTAACACGACGGTAATGTCATGATCAGTGCCCCCCGGACGGCCTGTAGCAATACGCAGGATCCCATAGTCGGCCTGATCAAATTCAGGGATATTGACCGTGAAGGTTTCAACGGTCGAACCTGAAATAACCACTTCCGTTTTGTCGCCGTAATACGGCACTTCATCGATATCTGTGACCGCTGTAATGGTACTGTTATACTCAACAAAGATCGCAATTGATTCCAACGGCTGAATCTGGATCCCCGTTAAGTCGCCGATGACTGTTTCAGTTAAATAGGGTGTAAAATCGGTGTTACGGCCCAACCGCCTTAACAGGATAGTGTTCACGGTATCCGGATCTGTTATCTGGAAATTCAGCGGGGTTGCGGTCATCGACGTATTATTAAAAAGCAGGATGAGCTTGTTCTGGTCGACGAACGCCTGGTGCTGCAGGTCAGGATCATCGCAATAGGAATGAATACGGCGGCCGCGAACATCCTTAAAATACTCAAAGAAATGGATCAGCTTGCTTTCCGAGTATGTGCTTACTGAACCGGTAAACCACTTCGACACCAGTAACGATGAGTAATACGTCGGGTCCCAGGCGGCGGATTCATCCAGGATAAAGGGAACTGCTTTTTTAACAATATGGGGATGGTTCATATAGGCCATCGTATTACTGATCGCGCTGTTGACCATGATGAAATTGCTGATCGAGCGTTTTTTCATGATCCAGTCCCATTCCGCATCAGAACCGGGCGTTCCGGTAAACGGGAAATAGTAACTGGCAATCGTGTCCAGAATTGTATCCTCATCACCATTGCTGATGTATCCGCCCTGTTCGCTGAACACAAGGCCAATCTCCTGGCTGTGATTATTGACCGCATCGTTGACAACGGCATCCATGACACCGTCCAATGGAAGCCCGCTGGTGACCCGACCGACAAAATCGCCATCGGTTCCCACCGTGCCGCTCCACCCCATAAAGTCATAGCTATGGAACGAATAAAAATCTAATTGGCAACCTGTTCCGTCAATAAAATTGGTGATCGAATCCAAGTATTGATAGTTATTTTTATAATAATAAGCAACAGAGAGGCAAGGTCCACCAATTTCAGTTGCAAGGTTTTCCTGCTTTGCTTTGCTGTGGATATCCAAATGCAGATCTCTAAATACCGGGTCGCTCCAATATCTCCAGTCCGGTTCATTCCTTATTTCATAAAACGCCGGTCGCATCAGATCCGTAAACCTATATTTTAGTAGATTGACCGCTACATCGGCTGCTGCGACCGTATTCGATGGCAGCCAGCGTTCAGCATCCACACCGGAGGCCCAGTATTTATCCATAAAATCAGGATAAACATTAATCGCGTGTTCATGTGCGGCAACATTGAGATCAGGGCTGTAATCGTTTATGAACGTCGAACTTGCACCTTCATTACTGGGATTGAGTTCGGATATCATCCTGGGTATATCCACCGTGCCGGGATTGGCAGGGTCCTCATGAATTGAACTTCCCCAGTCGACCTCACCTTTGACAATACTGAGGTTTCGGCCAAAGGTCATTTCCAGGTCATGGGTATAATAGTCGTACCGGTTGGGCAGTTCACATTTATTGAGTTTTGATTCATACCAGGAACCGGTTGAGCATAAATTGAAATACTTTAAGCGGTTTAAGTCGCTTATGCCTTTAATGGATCGCGTTATACTCGGCTCAACCGTGAGGGTTGCGGCAACGGTCCTGCCGGTACCCGACAGCATAAGAACACACCCCATGAGACCAACAAACGTTTGCTTCGAAGGCCAAAGCATCATACTCCCTGTTGATTAGACTGAACACTCTGTTGTCACTTTATAACCCAAAAAACTACTTTTACGGTGACACCTTGCCAAGAACCCCATTTTACTGATGCATGCCATGACAGCATTTTCAGGACGCCTGAATCAAGCTCAAAATAGAGAAAGTCCCGCACTCCGCTCTCTCTCCGTCGTGCGGGACTTTTTGTGTTTCATTTCCATCATCGCTTATATTGACGCGATTATTTTTTTCTGCGAAGCAGCAGCGCACCCAACCCCAGTAATGCCATTGATGCCGGCTCCGGGATCTCGTTCGTCAAAACGACATTATCCATACTAAGATAAGTCATGCCTGCAGCACCCATATCTTGTGTGTGGACCTTGCCATACCATGTCGATGCCCCTGCCAATGTTGGCAACGCCTGACCAGCATTCAATGCACTGGCTAATACAGAACCATCGATACCGATCAGTTCGTTCAGAACGTCGTAACCGGAAGCAGCCATAGTGACGGTGACTCTCTGTCCGATCCAGTCGCTTGATGAATCAGTTACGCCGGCCATACCCAACGAAGAATGAGATTGCCATCCGGCCCACTGCCAAGCCTGTTCACCAACCGTAGCGAAGCCATAGAAACCATCGGCTCTGCGTGTGAATGATGCATCGACTCCGCCACCGGCCCCAGTGTTTTCACTGATAAGACCGAGATTCCAGCCATATGCGTTGGTATAGCCAGTCCCGCTGCCAACGCTAAATTTTAAACTGGATTCAAAAGTAACAAATTCGCCAACAGCAGTCGGTGCCGCTACGCCATCTGCGGTAACAAGTTTGTACCAATTAGATGCCGGGTTTGTGGCTCCCTTTGAGCCATCGACACCGTTACCCTCGTAAGCCCACCAGGCGTCCCATCCGGCATTAGAATTCCATCCGTTTCCTAATACGACCTGCCCGTTGGTGAATGACTCGAAGTCGTGTGTGACAGTACCCGCTGAAGCACTCGCTGCCAACACAGCAGCAAGGGCCATTACTAAAAGTGTTCTTTTCATCTTTCGATCCTCCACGAAACAAAGTTAAAAAAGTTTTTTTCAATTTCTACGATTAAACATCTACCGGAGGGGAATATGAGATGAAAAAACTGCGACAAACACCACTGCATCTATCTTTCCATCACTTTTCGCCTCCAAGCGAAATACACACTACACGGTACAGCGATAACACAAAACTCTACTCATGTATTCTACCAAAAAAAGGACTTCGCATTCAACATCAAAACGCGTTTCTTATTCCTCTTTTTGCGACACGCCCTATAACAGAGGTGTTAAAAGCAGGCCCACAGAACCCCGCGGGCCTGCTGAAATCATACGTTACTGATTACGGAAAATACAGACCACAATTGACGTCCGTCGGTTCGGTACAGCTGAGCCATACGTTCGCCAGATCCGCAAAGGTGTTCAGGTCATAGGGGGTGATCCAGCCCGCCGCAATGGCCAAGAGGTCATCGATATCAGCATAACAGTTGCCCGTGATATCGCCGGGCATCACCGTCCCAACATCGCCGCAATGCGTCGGCAGACCATTCCAGCTCATTTCCCAAATACGGACGATGGTATTCGTATTCGTATTACCCGCATCGTAAACAATCCCGCCACCGGTGATATTCGTCAGAGGTGTCGGATCCACAACGGCACCCGGAACAATGGCGCCAGGACCGCCGTCACCGCCGTCCATTGCGTTCATATCGTCCTGGACAGCCGGGTCGATTGCATACCATGTCAGATTTGATACATCCACTGGGGCCGGATTCCAAGTTGGATCATAAACAGCGCCAGAAAGTTCTGCCGGAATACTTGAAATATACCACTGGCCCGTCACGTTTCGGATCAGCAGACGAAAATCTGTGGGGTCAGCCAACGCCTGAAAGAGAACCCTGACCGATGTCAGTTCATCCACCACTTCGGTCGGACTGCCATTGCCCGTGGAAGAGAAAATGGTATAGGCATAGGCGCCCAAATGGTTATCCATCACGAACGAGAGTCCATTGCCGGCGGGCAGACTAATCCCATACCAGGTTTCTGTTGTGGAAGTCGTACCCCAGCCGCCCCAAGGATACCCACCGACGGCATTGGTCGCTGTCAATTCTGTATCGGTGTAGGAGTTAAAGATCGTCCCAGAACCGTTATGGAGGTCCTGTACAACCTCTGATACCGCCGCAGGCGGTACGTAACCAGAGACATTGATCTCTCCAATGCGGATGACACCCGTTTCCGAATTCGCGACATCTTCCAGGTACAGGCCGATACCGGTCACCTGAGACAGATCAGGTGTGACGGTCGGTGCACCGGGGTCAGACAGCAACACGCCCGGTCCGCTGTCCGCTGCCATCTCGTTCATGTTCGTCTGGGCAGCGGCGTCAACCGCCTGCCATGTCAATGAACCGACATCGATCGGCGGCAGATTTGCTTCTGGATCTGACCCAATGTCATCAGCCGCTACATTTGACAGATACCAGTTACCAGCACCGTCTCTAACGATCAAACGCAGGTCCTGGGTGTTCCCTGTTGCTGCAAATACTTCTTTAATCGCAACCGTGCCAAGACTCATGTTCGGTACATACTGTGTATGTGTACCCGTGCCGATCTGTGAAAAGATGGTATAGCAGTAGGCGCCATTGGTACGCGCTCTGTCATGAAAACTAAGGCGAGTTTCACCTGGCCACAATTCGTTAAAGAAAATCGTATGCCAATTCCAGCCAACGTTATTTGGATCCCCTTCGGGAGCCCAACCGCCAACCGGAAAGTTGTTGCTTGAAAGCTGCTGCGGGGTTTCCTGCAACGGGTCTATGTGGTAAACAGTCGCTGCGGCCGGCTGTTGGGTGAAGTCTACCGAGACTAGAGCGTTTTCAACCGGCTCGATATAACCGGTCCAGGTGATCGAGCGGACTCTCACATTCCCTTCGTTTGGACTTGAAACATTATCAAGGTACAGGCCTCCGCCGGTGAGCCTGGCGAAATTGGGGTCATCGCCGCCGAACGGGTCGAAATTGTCTTCGAGCGCTCCCGGGCCAAGGGGGCCGGACAGATCATCCATATCAGCCACCACATTGGGATCGGTGACCAGTCCCCAGGCTAATGTAGAAACATCGATCGGCTCTGTGATGGGATTTCCAGACCAAACCCCTGCGGCAGCGACGCTGGACACATACCAGTCGTCGTCCGCATCCCGAATAATCAAACGCAGGTCCATCGTGCCCCCTGTGGTTTCCATGTCAAGTTCCACCGTTCCCTGGTCCAGATTGGGAACGTACTGGGTATAGAATTTATTGCCCTGTTCAGAGAAGATGGTATAGACATAGGAGCCGGTATCACGCGTCGCTTGTGAAAATGCCAATATCTTTTCGTCAGTCACACCTGGATTCAACGTCTGTATATGGATCTTTGGATATGAACCATAGACCGGGTCGGGGGGTGGCCATGAACCATCATTGGGCTCAGCCCAGCCGCCCCATGTGTAGCCGGAGGCAAGTGTGACCGGTGATTCAACTTCATCATCGGCACCATAAATAACGAGTGAGTTAGGAAAGCCTGCGTTGGCCGGGTCATTGATGACTTCTGTGATCGAATACACTGGCTCGGCCCCACCATACAAATACGCCGTCAGAGTTGTTGTATCGATGCCATCATATGCCAGTGTGTAAATAGCCGCCGGATCCGATACATAGGATCCATCTGCAAAAAAGACGATATTGCCGGAATCAATGAACGATTGGATCTGTGCTGTCTTGTCACCGGACATGCTTAAGACACCATCTGTGATATTGACCACAGCGGTCCCCGCGCTTCCAAATACAAGTTCCTGGGCGACAGCCACCTCGCCACCGGTGATATTGACAACGGCAGCGGCATCCGCATGGCTGTTTCCGTTCAGCCGTAAGCGCCATGACGCATCGATCAATCCGCCGCTGATGTTCAAGGTTCCCTGGTTGCCAGCTCCTGAGGCGATGCTCAGGTCTGCAACATCCAGGACACCATCGGTCATTTCAACCAGGCCGACTGCTGCACCGTCGGATGAGGCAATATTCAAATCGAACGATTGCACCGTGCCACCGTTAACATTCAGGGTGCCATAACCCGTAGAGAACCCGACAGCGACATTGATCTCACGCTCCCAGGCAAAATTGGGGTCCGCAGGCACTGACGCAAGAAGTGAACCTCCATTGATCGTCACAGTTGAATTGTTGCCAACTGTGCATTTCTTAAAGAATTGTGCTGTTGTGACGGCATCAATCTCTACATCAGGATTGGTGCCTGAGATATATCCGAAAATCCCTACATCATCTGACAGCGTTGGCACCTGATTGGGGTCCCAGTTTAAAGCGTTGCTCCAAAGATCGTCCGGAGCACCTCCATCCCAATTGATAACAGCAACGGCATCCACCGAAACTATACACATAAGCACTAGACAAAATAATAACTTTCTCATCACGCTACACCTTTCAAAATATTTTGAATCCCACCTATATTTCATCACACCTAATGTTTACCTATTATTTACAAAACCGCCACCCAACATCTGGGTTGTCCGTTCCTTGAAATTATTGGGAGTGACTCCCACATGCCCATCAAAGAACACCATGTTGGCCTGTTTATTATCTTTGTGCCAGCGCCAAACATTGTAATACTGAGTATTCGCTTCTGCTTGATCAAAATCGGGGCCATAAAAAAGGTTTGATGCCCCCTCATTACTGTATCCATCCTGTTTAACCCAAAACCCTGTGTGGTCCATGAAGGCCATATAGCTGCCCGGCGATCGAATAGTTGAAAGCTTCATGCTGCCATGATCTTTCCATACGCCATAGTCAGTGCCATTGAAACTCCACTGATCCCCTCCCCGCAGCCTTGAACTGGAACCCAGGGCAGTGGTCTCGTCCGCATACGCCGTCATCGCATATCCATTCGCCGCATAGGCCTTGTATTGCTGGGTTGGAAGATCCAGGAACCATGCCCCGTCAAGCTCTTCCTGGGTATAATTCGGGTAGATCTCCCGTAACATCGTCTGTGCTCTCTTTTTACTCAGCGAGGGACACGAATAAAGTGTCGGCTTAAAACCCGCACTTTTGTTATGGTGTTCGTGATCCGTTGTTAACGCTGAATTTGTATAAGGCTCAATGGAACCGGGCCACTTCCCTTCAACCCCGCTGTCGCCGGAAATTTCACGATAATAAAACCACGTGGCGGCAACGGTCCAATCATCATTGTCGTATGACCAGAGATTGGCGCCTGTCGAGATCTGCTTAAGATTTGATTTACAGAGAACGGAGCGGGCCGCTTCTTTGGCATTACCCAATGAGGGGACGATAATCGAAAGGAGCAGGGCGATGATCGAGATGACCACGAGCAATTCAATGAGCGTAAACCCCAAACAGACTCTGGAAATCTTCAACTCTGTCATTTTTTTGACCTGTCCAATCATGCTTCTGTACCCCACATTATCCATTCTATTTAATATACCGACCTGATCGTTCGTAAGTTCATAGTATATTACGGGTTTTATACGCAGCAAAACAACCTCATATCGCGTAAATACATCTTTATTTTACGCCTTTTTTTCCCGCTAAAAAACTCTGTTTTGGGTGCGGTGAAGAACCATCAGCTTTCGTTATTTTAAGGGCTAAAATTTACAATATTTCCCATAAAACAGCGTTTTTTATTACTGAAACTCTTTTTTTAACTTTTCATGGACACATCTATTTTTAATGCCCCGTTGCTTTTATGCTTCATATTGCGCATAATTATATTCAATTTAGCCATCTTTCGGCAAACAGTTGTAAATCGATAATATCAACCGCCCCAGTTTTATTGATATCAGCGCCGCTGCAATCGTCATTGGAAACGGAGCAATCGGTCCGCTGCCAGTAGCCGGCAAAGATCGCATACTCGACCATCGTGGCAGTAAAATCACGACCGCTCTCGGGGGGTCCTGTGCCGCTGGGAACCGCATTCTGGGTCACAACCACACGGTCGATCATATAGCCGTCCTCGCGACGAACGATATCCAGCGTTCGGGTGCCTGCCGAAGCAATAGTAATCGTTCCCAGGCTTTTCCAGATCCACTGGTCATAATCTTTGCCATTATCCACCACTCCGGTACCGACACCATCCAAACCAGCCCATACGGTATCCGAACTGGTGTCCGTAGCCCAACGACGGACATAAATCGTGTAACTACCCAAAGTCGTAAAATCAATCTCATAGAACAGTCGAGTCGCATCGGAGTAGTCCCCAAAATTGGGTGTAAATTGGCCGTCAGCCGTCCACATATAAGACCCCACCGCCCCGCTTTTTACGGTATCCTCGGTCCACGTATCCGGGGCGTCCAGGCGGGCCTCAAGGCCGTCATAGTGCTCCGCTTCAAAACAGACTTCACCCCCGACCTCCAGGAACGGTCCATCGGATGCCAGATAGGGCAATGTCGTCGCTGATGCAGAACCGGACCAGCCCGTCATATTGCCTAACGCGTCCCGCATCTGCACGCGATAGGTATATTCGGTGTCAGGGTCAAGGTCGCTGTCGGTGTAACTGGGGCCGGTCTGCCAGCCCGAGTCACTGCCGCCGGGATTGCCGCTGGTTTCTTCGAAATAATATTCAACCGGTTCACTGATATCCGAGCCCGTTGCAGCGGTCATGCTGATCCGGGTACTGCCGTCCGTCTGCGGCGCGCTTGCCCACTCTGCCGGATCCGGCGTCGGGGGGTCGGTTTCGTCGACAAACTCAATCCAGTTCAGGTTTACACCGCCGCTGGGGCAAGAGAACTCAATACGCAATAATGCGTCGCTGGCATCGGGAATCGTAATGTCTGGAACGGTCACCGTCTGGAATGTCGCCCAATCTCCCGTGTCGGGGACAGTGACCGTCGCGACCTGGACACCCTCCAGCCAAACCGTGAACGATTCACTGGCGTAAATCGACGCGACACGCGCTCTTAAATCATAGAGCCCTGATGCGGCATTGACCGTATATGAAAGCCACTCGCCGTCAGTCACAAACCCAATCGTGTATCCGCCGTCACGAGCCTCGATATCCACATCATCCGTCCTGAACAAGCCACCCGCATTGCCGGCCGTCGTGTCATAATAAGCAACCCGCTGATTGCCAAGATTATACGCCTCTGCTTCGATCCGGCCGGGGATGGTTCGGGGCGAACCACCATAGGGAAGACCGATGGCACCGGCCACCCAATCGTCATCCCCATATTCATAGGCACCTGCATCCGGGGCCGTGCCCACATAACCATCCGTAATGCCGGTAATGATCCTTCCGTAATCGATCGGCGTCGTTGCGGCATTCAACCGGAAGTCCCCAATGGCACTGTCAATAAAAGGATCGGTTGACATCGCCAGGTTATTCTGCAGATCGGACTGAGGCTCCCAGTTATCATTATCACCCAGATTGTTCCACACCCGAACATTGGTAAAAGACGTCCCCGGTGCGTGCCAGGCCCCCATCACAGCGGAACCGTTCCAGAAAGTGTTATTGAAAACATCAATGTCCTTGCAGTCCAGGTTCATCTGTATGTTGGTCCATTCAGTGTTCCATACGACGTTATGATGCACACTGAAACCTTCTGAATCATTGTCTAAATAGATCCCCGCGGCCTTGGTTTTTGTTCCGCTGGAATAGGCATCGTGGAACCAGTTGTGGTGGATCTCTGTATTCCTGGGACCATCGGTATTATAGAACAGGCCGCAGTCATCCGCGATCAAAGCACAAGCTGAAATATCATTGTAGGCGATTTCACAATTATTTGTAACCAGCTGCAGGGCATCCCGACCTGCCCGGGTGATCGTATTGCCGATCAAGCGGGTACCATTGCCGCCGGCCCATGACCGGGCCATAACAGCCGCATCATAGTCGCCCAGATAATCAAAATCGTGGATATAAGAATTCGTTATCAGATTATTGCTGCCAAAATCCCAGATCCCTGTGCCGGAACCATAGCCGATTTCACAATTCTGAACCGTATTATTTGAGCCTGCCAGATAGACGCTTTGGCTGCCTGCGTTACCACCGGTCGCCACGCCAAGGTGCCAGTTTCCATAGAGACTTGTGACGCCATAGAGTTTATTATTGGAACCGGATATTTCAATCTCGCCCCCATAGACTTTCAGATTCCTGATCTCAATATAATTCTTTGACCCTAAATCGATGGTCTTGTCACGTTTTCTCATTGAGATCTGACCATCGGCGGGTGCCCCGCCACCGGGGATCTGAATATACAGGGTGTTCCCAGACACATCAAAATACCATTCGTTCTGAAAGTCCAATGCGCCTTTGACGCCCTGGAGCCAAAAGTCCCCCAAGTCCGCCGGCGCATGCTCCGTGCGTATCCACTCAGAACCTGCGGCTGTTTCCAGATCAAAAGTCACCCGTGTACTTGTACTGGATGTAATAAACCTCCGCCACGTCAGCCAGCCGGCCCCGGGTGAATCACCATAGAAATAGAGGGACCCGCCGTCTTCCCAGGCAAGATCAGGGATGCCGGGGGCATAATCCAGATACGCATCGGTGATGACACTGCCGTCACTTCCGCCGGTGTTTCGCAGAGCATTTTGCGTCCAGAGATCGCCGTCGGTATTATTGGGCCATCGGGCAAGATCACATGGCGTTCCTTCGTTCATTACAAAATTTTTCTGGCCCAGGTCCCAGTTGACGGTGGTTTTATAAATGGAACCGGCGTCCAGTGTCCATCCGCTTAAAGTCTGCATCGCCGTAATCGTTACCTCGTCGCCGGGTTCGGACTGGAAGATAATCGGATTACCTGAAGTGCCGGAGTTAGCCGGCGTGAGCGTTTCTTCATAAACCCCCTGGCCAATGTAGACCACGTCACCAGCGACCGCGACCGTGGCTGCTTTGCTGACCGTCAGGTAGGGACTTGCGGCTGTTCCGGGGTTAGTATCTAATCCGGTTTTTGCCACATAGATATCGCCTCCAAGGCATGCCCCTGCAAGGGCAATGACCATCAGCAACAGTGACACTTTCCACAAACGCATAATCGGCCCCAAACATAATTGATGGGTGGTCTACAATACACCCCGCACTTGTTTTATCCTATCTACGCTAAGAAATTCATGATGTTTGCCCGTTATTTCATTCCCCAAGGCATATCGTGCCAACAAAGCAGATATTGTGTACCCAAAGAATAAAGTCATCCATCACAAATACCGCCAAACCCCACAAGCAGACATCGCACGAAACCAACTTATTCGTCCAACACTGTAACAACATAGTATAGCAATTTATGACCCCCCAAGTCAACCTCGATACGCGGATAACAAGCCTCTATACACGCCAAACCCGGCAAATGAACCAAGAATCTAATCATTGACTCCGGTTTTGATGCTTAAACAACGGCCTCTATTTCATTTTTCTCATTGAGGTCAGGGTCTATCTCGGCTCTGTCATGACGGATGAGGAACTGTGTATCCAGAGCCCCTCTTAATCCTGCTTCAAATATTTCCGGTAGTACTCCAAACGCTCCTTTGACAGTTCAACGGTTGGTAGCGATGAGGCTTGAGGTCCTCTGGCCCTTGTCACCTGGTCCTGACAGGCCCTTCTCATCCTGTTTAGCATCTTCCTGTATTTGGAATTATCCGCCAGGTTGACCGTTTCATCCGGATCATTCTGCAGATCATACAGCTCTTCATAAACAGGAGCCTCGCCTTTGATGGAAGCATCAAGCCACTGTTTATAACGTTGAGCCTCAGGATCGGTAACCTTATACATTTCGACCCAATCGCTCAGATCCCTCTCATAGATCGACTGATCATTTTCGAAATAACGGATATATTTCCATCGTTGGCTCCTGACACTTTCGACCCTTGGATTGCCAAATCGAGTCGACCAGAGATTTTCAGCAAATGCATAACGTCTCCACCGTGTTTGTTTGCCCTGAACGAGTGGAAGCATTGAGTTTCCCTGCATGGTATGCGGGACCGGAACACCGGCGAGATCAAGCAATGTCGGCGCAATATCGATCGATTGGACCAGTTCTTTTCGCCGTTTTTTCGAGGGCGATACCGTTGCTCGCGGATCATAGGCAATCATGGGCACACGCAGGCATTTTTCATAATTCAGCGCTTTACCGCCCAGCCCAAATTCCCCCTGCATGATCCCATGATCCGAAGCATAAATAATGATCGTATTCTCTGATAACCCCAACGCCTTCAACTTGCGGCGAAGATTCCCCACATGCTTATCGATGCCTGTAACCGCTTGATACGTTCGAATTTTTCTCTCACGCATCGTCTCCGGCTCGTCCACATAATCATAGCCGTGCTGACGATATTGAACCGGCAGCACCGCAGGGGGTAATTTAGGTTTTTCAATTTCAGCCTTTGCGCGATAGTGGTCACCTAACGTCATGTCATCTTTTCGGTCACGATACAGAGACTTGTATATCTCAGGATCACTTGGGAGTTGCTGCATTCGACTCGCGCCGTAGTCATGCGGCAGGTTAAAGCATATGGACAGGCAAAACGGCTTATCGGCCGGACGTTCACGCAGGAAATCCTCTGCGCCGTCCATGAACGCCTCATTCGTTTCAAGAAAGTTCATGACGCCTTCGTCAATGATCTCTATTTGTGTATCGGCTTGGGCATTATCAAAAATCTTCGTTTGTTCCTGACACTCTTTTTTAGGATAGAATCCAATATGACCGTGTGACGCATACCAGTAATCAAAGCTCTCTTCCATGACGCCGCTGCTGTACCCATCGTTTCCTATTGGCGCATGATTCTTTCCGACATAGCCGGTAAAATACCCCGCTTCTCTCAGGATGACCGGATAGGATTGCTTCCACGCTGTCTCAGAAACAGCGGTGCCGGAATTAAAATTAACGCCGTGTCTGCGTTCATACTGGCCCAGAAAATAGCAGATTCGGCTTGGCGTGCAAATAGCGCTGGTGATCGAAGCATTTTCAAAAAGCACCCCCTCCTCTGCCAATTGGTCAATATGGGGGGTTTGAATGACCGGGTTTCCCATACATCCGAGCGTATCGGCCCGCTGGTCATCGGTCAGAATGAAAATGATATTGGGACGTTCCGCCGGAACGGTTGTTTGTTTTGATCGTGGATTACATCCCATCAAAGAGAGAACAATTGCAATGACTCCGATTGCCTTTCGATAACTTCTTCTGTTCATTTTGCGAGTCCCCATTCGGTTGGTCTTTCGATTTTGATCCATACACTATTACTTTTTCGGCATCGTCTTGTAGAATTCTTCCAACTGTTTGTGATAGGGTTCATAGTTGGAAAAACTAAAGGGGATATTATCCTGATTCCATTGATCCCAGACTTTTTTTAAGATCGCCGCCTCTTCGGGATGTTTTGTTATCAGATCATTTTGTTCCGACACATCATCTGCTAAATGGTAATATTCGGTATGTTTATCCGACCATATGGGTTTAATCAGCTTGGTCATATCACTTGAAACTAGGCTCCAGACAACGCCGTTTCTTCGCCGGAAGTAGAGATAATCATGCGGGGGTCCCTGCTGCTTTCCAGTTAAAAAGGGTATCAGATCAACACCTTCCAGGCCGGTCTCATCGGCCCCTGCCAAGGCTGCACTGATGCGTGTAATATCCAGGGAATTGATTGGAGGGTCATACACCTTACCCGCTGGCAATGTGTTCGGCCAACAGGCAACAAAGGGGACATGGATACCGCCTTCGTACAGGTCGCCTTTGCCGCCTCGCAGCGGATCATTGGAGGTAAAACTTTTTTGTGGCTCATCCCTGTTCAATGGGCCGCCATTGTCACTGAGAAAGAACACAAGCGTTCGTTCGCGCAGTTTATATTGCTTGAGCGTATCCGTAATACGACCGATGCATTCATCCATTTCAACCACCATGGCGGCATAAACGCGGCGTTGATCGTCTTGAATATGACTTAGTTTATCAATGGTCTCTTTCGGAGCCTGTAAAGGGGTGTGGGGCGCATTGTAAGCAACATACAGGAAAAAGGGCCGTTCCTTATTGCGATCAATGAAACCGATGGCCTCATCGGTTAACTGATCCGTCAGGTAACCTTTCACAGTCGCCGGCTGCGTATTATGCATAAGCGGTTGCAGATACCCCTCATGAGCCGGTTTGGATACGTCCACGTTAAAATAATCGTGCCCGCCTCCGAGAAAGCCAAAAAAGAAATCGAAGCCCCGGTTATTGGGGTGATGGATATGGCTGGCCCCCAGATGCCACTTGCCCACCATTCCGGTGCGATATCCGACTTTTTTCAGCCGCTTCGCAATTGTCACTTCAGACGTTGGAAGTCCGGTGTGTGTATTATGAAGGTCGTAGGGCGGATTGACTTCAAATCCAAAACGCTGCTGATAGCGGCCGGCCATTAAGCCGGCTCGCGTAGGCGCACAAAAAGAATGCGTCACGTATCCATGTGCAAAACGCACGCCCTCTTTGGCGAACTGATCAATACGCGGTGTGGAGAAGTCCTTGCACCCATTAAAACTGACATCCTGATAGCCCAGATCGTCGGCTAAAATGACAATAATGTTAGGTTGCTCCGGCGGTGCACCGAAAACAGTTCCAAACACAATCATCATGACAGTCAACCAGAGAAAACACATCCCCGATGAAATTTTTTCTTTTTTCATTATTCATCTCAAAATAAGATAACTGGCAAAACTACTGTATGTGAAACGAATGATCCAATACCATTTTGAATAAGCACTCGTCCAAGTTCAAAATATTTTTTTTTGAAACTCAATGTTTTAACTCCGCCTTCTGTTACCAGTGCTTGAAGAGAAACGGTTCTATGTCGAAGTCGTCACCAAATCTCACGACAATAACATCGGTGACTTTTCCTGCCTTGAGTTGTTTCGGTACAACCAGTTTCAATGTACCCTCTTTATAGTCATAAGGGAGAACCTCACCCGTTCGCATAAGTGTAACCGAAACAGGTTTAGCAGCATCTTTCAATACAACGGGATTCTCCGCCGTCGCATGCTTGGTTAGGGCGTGGAAGTACCACACACGATCACGGCAGGTGATCGGAACATTACATTTTTCCGGCCAGGGACCGCCGCCGTTGATGCCGAATACAGAATCTTTATTTGTCTTCATCCACTCCGCCATATCGTTAAACAGACGGTAGGCTTCATTCTGAAAAGTTCCGTCCGGACGTGGGCCGATGTTGGCCAGTAAATTACCGCCCATGCAGCGTGCCTGGGCCAGGTGCATGAGTACACTATCGGAGGGGTAGACTTTTTCCCCACGATATTTGTCATAGTGCCACGAACCACCGGTCATGATGCTGGCCACTTCCCACCACCAGCCATTTGCGACAACCGGTTTGATATATTCCGGTTTTGCCATCCCAAATCCTTCGGCCGTCGCATGGTCACCGCTGCCCGCATCGCGATTGTTGCATACAATGCCCGGACGCATTTTTCGGATCTTCTCAACATTCATCCCATGACCGGAGTCCCCCCACCAAAGATCCGGATCAAATGCATCGATCAGTTCTTTCACCTGAGCTTCATTATACTCCTGATAGACCGCGGAAAAGCCTGACGGTCTTTTCGGCAGCGAATCGACACATTCGCCTTTATAGTTGACGATTGTCCCCGGTTGCACACTGAAGTTCATATACTCTCGCTCAAAATACCAATCCTGACCGGAATAATAAAAGCCTACTTTCAGGTCGTTATGGCGGCAGGCCTGAACGAAAGGCTTCACCAAGTCGCGGCCATCAATGCATTGACGAACACCCAGAAGGGCTGTATCTGAATCCCACAGGGCATAGCCGTCATGATGCTTGGTTGTAAGTACTGCATATCTGAATCCTGCTTTTTTTGCCGCCGCCATCCATTTTTCTGGATCGTATTTCGTCGGATTAAATGTTTTAGCCGCGGCCCAGATTTCAGTTTGCGGAAAAAACGAACCTTTCTTGACCTTGTCTTCAGACCAGCGGCCGGACCACGCTTCTCCATTGGGCTCAAATTCACTGACAATACCCCAATGCATAAACAATCCCAATCCCGCTTCCGGCCACCATTGCGCATTCGGGTGGGAGGTCCTGTCGATATCAACAATCAATTTTCTGTTTTTCCACTTGTTCCACTGAGGCCAATAATAATATTTTTTACCATCACGCTCTTCGATTCTCGGAACAACTGTCTTTTCGGCCTGAGAGTCCGTATAGTCCGATGCACCTCCATCTTCAAATTCCAATGGAACGGATTTTGATAACGCTGATGCCCCGAAAAGTATCAGAAGCATCACGCATAGGATAGACTGAGTTTTCATGCATACTCCTGTGCGCTGTGGAACCTATTTTTTGATAATATTAACTGAAATTTCTTATTTAAACGGTTAAAAAACATAATTCCATGCCCGGTTTTCCTCAACGTTCCGTAAAGACACCTATTAAAAATCGTTGATCTTCAGGACGATGCCCGAAGAAGTCATATATTGACCGCCGACAATCGCACAAAACAGATATCTCGGGTTTCCGTCCTTCATTAATAGTTGAGGCCGCTCAAAACGCCCCTCACGATCTAAACCTTTTGGAAGCTCTTTGAAATATTCGTGAGAATGATAAAATGAAATAACCGGATCACTCCAGCGAATTCCATCATCAGACTCAAACATCAATCCATATTCGTGATTGTAAAAGCCCATGTCGCGCATGATCATTTTGAATTTGCCGTTGTCAATATAAATGTATCCATCCTCACACTGCATCCCTGCGCCGTATGTGCGAACATTAATTACCGGGTTTTTGTCACACTTGATATAAGGCCCTTCAATGTTTTCGGCAACCGCAAGTCCATAAGCACGGTTGGTGTGCAGTATTTCATCGGCAGGGTTGGGGTTTTGGGCACGGATTTGTAAATCATATTCCCAGTCGTTGACGTTCCAGCCTTTATAGTACAGCCAGTACTGGCCGTTGGGATGCTGCAGGAATGCCGGATTGGTCGTGCAGATGCTGTCCCAGGCATTGCGGTTTTCGGAGGGCAAGACAATCGGGGCCTCCGATTTTTTCCAGGGCCCGTCAAGAGAATCGGAGACCGCAACGCCCACGCGTTTGGTGTAAACGGTTCCGTCGCAGTTGCCCAGATAGAACAGTGCATACGTGTCGCCGACTTTGTGGATCGTGGGGTTGTGGTTTGTCATCGAATCCCACCCATCGCCGCCCCTGCCTTCGAGGGCATTGTCCAGGATTTCATAGGGACCTTCGGGTGTGTCTGCTACGGCATGGCCAATCACACAGCAGTTAAGCCAACCTCCGAATCCGGCGGCATTGGGCCACTTGGAATAAAAGACATGGATCCTGCCGTCCGGTCCGTAGATTGGCGAACAGCCCCAAACATAGTGATCCGGGTCTTCCA
>CALKKA010000038.1 GCA_937995495.1 uncultured Phycisphaerae bacterium | reverse complement strand
AGTTCGGTCTTGCCAAAGAAAAACGGAGATTCGGTTGTGTGGCAATCCTTGCATTTATTCACTCCCAACGCCTGTTCTGCCGGTCGCACATCATGCGCCATGGGCCAGGCATAAGGTTGTGCGGCCGCATGCTCGATGACTTCGATTTCACCGGCGCCTGCCAGTTGATACATTTTGCCACCCGCGATATAGGCGGCATCGCTGTCTTCGGATTTAAGAACCTTCAAAACATCTATGATTTTCTCACCAGTCAGTGGTTTCCAGTCATCAACTCTATCTCCGGATGCGGCAAGAACATTTCGGGCTTCGTCCGGCAGATCCTTTGGAGCGATCGGATTGGGCTGGCCATCTGTAAGAACAGCCCAGTATGCCGGCCACATAACTTTATGAGGGCCTATCTTATCATCAGCACCTTTCATCATCACCGGCCCATAAACATGGGGCTGTTGAAGCTCCAGATCATGCTTGCCATGAAGTCCGGTCTTATGCATGCGTGCTGTCCGCCAACGAGAGGCTTTCTCTGCTGGCCAAGGCCCTGAGTGACAGGCGGTGCAGGTCAATGACTCAAAGTGAATCGTCGGTATGCCGCGATGGGCTGGTTTGGGAGCTCCGAGTCGACCCAACTCCGGAATATCCGAATGATGTTCGCCCACATGGCATCCCTGGCACGTCAGTGTCTTGCCGGGACCATCGGTTTCAATGCCACGAGTCATCATGTGGTCGTCGCCGTTGCGATGGCAATCCACACACTGAAGCCCCGATTTCAGGTGCACATCTTCATCCCGTGTCCACTCATGCTCTTCTGCAATGCCAAGATTTTGATTGGAATGGCAAAAATAACATCGCTCGTTGGCGGGGCTGTTTATAATATCAAAGAAAACCTTATCGTCCTTGTCAAACAGGCCTTCTTTGTATTTCAGGGTAACACCTTCATCAAATTCAGGATCGAAGAAATCGTCCAGCGAAGAGGCGACTCCGCTGATCTCGGCCATTCCGGATGAACCGGCGGGTATCCAGCGATAATTCTGACGTGCCGCCTGTAAAGCGGCGTCGCTTTGGTCCTGATGAGGGTCAGCATTATGGCAGGTGAGGCAATTAATCTCAAACATGCCGCTGATTTCCTGACGGATCGCCTCATCCGGTTCTTCGGCTTCCATCTGGCCATAACTGCCGCCTGGAAAATGACTGAAGTTCTGCTTTACGAATTCCCATGGCGAAACACCCAATTGCTCGGGTGTAAATGTGCCTTCCCATTGACGGCCAGACATGGGCACCTGAGTTCGGGCTTGGACATCCGTCAGCACCCATGGCTGCCCGGGGCGACCTGCATCAATGCCTACATCATGACCGTTGAAATGCCAACCGGATGCGATCTGGCCATAGTCGTGGCATTGGCCACATGTCCGCTTCGTTGAAAATGGCTCTGGATTTTCATCTGTCGCTTTGATCTGTTTTCCATGTTCATCAAATAACTTAATCCGGTGAACCGGAGTGCTGCGGTTGCCGTCGCTGCCCTGACCGAGTAATTCTTTTTTCTCTTGCGCCCAGAGCGGACAGGCTATCAGGCCTGCGAATGAAAGTATGAGTAATAGTATCTCTTTCAACGTTCGATCCATCATTGAAGTCATCAAGCGTAAAATTCTTCCGGTTTGAAGTCTAAGCGTTTTGCCTGGGCAACCGCTTCATTGACTTTCAAAACAGTTACGGCTGTTTCGTACCCGATCTCAGCGGGGCAGTTGAGTTTTTCGGTACCGCGAATCGAATTAAAGAAGTTCACCAGATGCGGCTGATGATATGGCACATTCATTGTCACTGGGATCTTGTATTCGGCAGGAGCATAGCTTCCTTCGCGAACATCCAGAACAGCCTCATTGTCAACATCTTTCTTTGCGGGCTTACCCTCTGCTTTTGTAATGTACCCCTTTTCAACCCATTGATCCCATGCGGCCTCATCTACCCATCCCTCGCGGTAAACACTCCCACGACCGGCGGATTCAGAAATCAACAGTGTTCCCTGGTCCCCCATAAAACTTTCGAAGTAACCGTTGGCGCTATTGGTCGTCCCTGTCTGATAAAATGCCCGTACCGTGCCCGCGTTGGTCTCGTATTCATAGATCGCCATGACAGTGTCATACCATTCATGGCCCTTCCAATAGTCCACACCGCCGCTGGCGATAACACTCTTAGGATAGGTTCCCAGGAACCAACTGTAAATATCGATCTGGTGGCTGCCCAAATCAACAATCGGACCGCCTCCCAATCCTATGTACCAGCGCCAGTTGCGAAACTGGGACATATCCTTAAAGCCATACTTTGTCAGCGTTTCCTGATCGATGTCTGTCCCCTCCGGCCAACCCAAGTCCTCGCAGGATGCCTTGCTGCGATTCCATTGACCGTTGATGGTGGTAATGCGACCCAGCAAACCTGCCCCCTGGATCAACTTATCATAGCAATGTTGGTACCGGGGATTGCTGCGGCGCTGGTGGCCGATCTGCAGCAGTTTGCCGCTGGCCTTTTGAGCCTGAAGCATCTTGCGAGCACCCTCAATGGTATTGCTCATCTCTTTTTCGCAATAGACATGCAACCCCTTTTGAAGGCAAGCCACCGTATGCTCAGCATGCCAGAAGTCCGGTGTGGCTACAATCACGGCATCCAGATCTGTTTCTGTATCCAGCATTTCCTTATAATCGGTATACGGGGTTCCCTTGAAGCCGAATTTTTTGCCGTACGACTGCATTTGCCGTGACACTCTCCTGAGATTCACTTTCTCCCAGATATCGCATACCGCCAGAAACCGAATGCTCGGATCCTTCTTCTTCAAGATCGCTGACATCAGCACCTGGCCCTGTGCCCCAGCACCCAGCAACGCAACATTGATAACATCTTTTTGAGGGGCATCGGCGCCCAGTGCCTTTCCGCTAACATAAATCCCCGCTCCGATCGCGGCGGATGTTTTAATAAAATTCCGTCTGCTCATATCTTCAAACATTAGAGGGATTCCTTTTCTTGATATACTTATACATTCTTTTGAAGGTACCATCCATCACGATAGGGTGGATTCACATATTTGTTCAATTCAGGGATATTTGTCACCTGCATATTATCACCATCCCAAAGAATTTTTTTGCCCGGTTCAAACAGGCACAGATTCCCCATCAGTACCATTTCGGTAAATGGTCCGGCATAGTCAAAGTTTGAGCTGGGCTGACGCCCTTCTTTAATCGCATTGACCCAGTCCATTTCATGGTCGGTTTCCACACGAGGAATTGTCTTTTTAGGTTTTTGATACGCTTTCATTTTAGAGTAGGGAATCAGTTCAGGACGAGCGCCATAACAACCGCACATCAGCTTACCCTTGTCGCCAACAAAAATCACACCGCCCCCGCTGTCACCCATCCTTCGAGAATCCTCTAATTCTTCGGGACGTTCCGGCATCAGTCCGCCGTCATACCAGTGCACCTTGACTGCAGGCATTGATTTGCGGGATGGATATTCGAAATGAATGGTCGAACCAATCGGATAGGATTCACTGACATCCAGTTTGTTCCATTTTTCACCAATATTGGTCGCATAGCTACCTTGAACACTAACGGGATACTTCAACTTCAGCGCCCAAAAGACCGGATCCATGACATGGCAAGCCATGTCGCCCAAGGCACCCGTGCCAAAATCAACCCACGCTCTCCAGTCCCAAGGGTGATAGGCCGGATGATAAGGTCGCTGCGGTGCCGGGCCCAGCCATAAGTCCCAGTCCAGTGTCTTTGGAACAGGCGGTGTTTCTTCTGGACGAGGCAGACCCTGCGGCCAGACCGGACGATTGGTCCAGGCGTGAACCTCATGGACATTGCCGATAGCCCCATCCCAGATCCATTCACAGATAAGCCTAACGCCTTCAGCGCTGTGTCCCTGGTTTCCCATCTGGGTTATAACACCGTATTTACGAGCCGCTTTGGTCAGTATTCGTGCCTCATAAACCGAATGTGTCAAGGGCTTTTGAACATAAACATGCTTGCCGTGCCGCATCGCTTCCATCGCAATGCAGGCATGGGTGTGATCGGGCGTAGCGATCAGAACCGCATCAATCTTATCGCCCATCTCCTCCAACATCACTCTATAATCTTTATAGCGTTTGGCTTCAGGAAACTCGTCAAAAGTTTCCTTGGCATACTCCCAATCCACATCACACAACGCAACAATATTTTGAGAATCGGGATCCGGCCATGCACCATCTTCTTGCCGTTGGCTCAAGGGTTTGCAGATCACCTTCAGATTACTTTTGCCGATGCCTCCAACACCTATGGCGGCAATATTCAGTTTGCCGCTGGGCGGCGTCTTGCCATTTTGTCCCAATACATAACTGGGAACAATAGAGAACAGTCCAATGCTTGCGGTCGTTGACTTCAGAAAACTTCTTCGATCCATAATATCAATCCCGTTTAATAAAGTTAATCTTCCAGTGGCCTCACCCAAATGTTACGAAATCGAACTGGATTTCCGTGATCCTGCAACTGAATAGGCAGAGCGTCGGCATGAACCTGATATTCCGAAATCGAATGAGGTCCCCGCCATCCCGTGCCACCTGACAACACCAGATGATCCTGGATCAGCACACCATTATGCAACACGGTAAATGTCGCCTTTTTTACCACCTGACCCGAGTCGTCAAAGACCGGACGGTGGAAGATAATATCGTAGCTCTGCCATTGACCCGGTCGGCGTGACGCATTCACCAGCGGTTTTTTTCGACCGTACAGAGCCCCTGCCTGACCGTCGGGATAGGTTTCATTGTTAAAAGAATCCAGAACCTGCACCTCGTAGCCCATCAGGAACACACCGCTGTTCCCACGCCCCTGACCGTTGCCTTTGACCTTAGAAGGCGATGCCCACTCCACATGCAACTGGCAGGATCCAAACTTCTGTTTGCTTTGAATGTAACCGGCTTTATCAACGGACTCCAATGCACCATCAACTAATTTCCATTTAGTCGGCTTACCCTTAACATCAGTCCAATTCTTCAAAGATTCCTCGGTACCATCAAACAATACAACCGCATCAGAGGGGGCACTGCCGACCTTTTCATCACAGCTGGCTGCTCCTGCGGTGACAATTTTGGGTTGCGGTTGCTTTGCAGGGTCTTTCTCATGAACCATAATCCCATCAATCGTCATGAATTCAATTTTCATACCCTCCTCATCGGCCTCTGTCCATTTTTTGATTACCGGTGATTCAGCTTTCGTTCTTACAGACTCATCACTTTCCCTGGCTTGCGGCATCGAATCATTGGTCATTATTTCCAGAGATGTGTCGTCAACCTTGAAATCGCCCAAGGCATACTGAATGCCTGCCAGGTAATGCTCCAATACCGGCCTGTTCCAAGTCAGATGATTGTTGTGCCCCAGTGAACAATAAAAAAACCGTCCCTTGCCGACCGGTTTGATCCAGGAGATGCCTGTATCCATGTCATCGGGACGAACATCCTTGGCATTTTTTGTCGTTTCATCCGACATGTCCAGACTCATCAGCACCCGCCGGTCCTTACGGGAATACAACGGCGGCGAAGT
>CALKKA010000037.1 GCA_937995495.1 uncultured Phycisphaerae bacterium | reverse complement strand
ACTTCTTTTGTACTTAATGGGAAAGGCAATCCGTAGCCAATACACCCCCAACAAACAGAAACAATGACGCGTTTCTGTTATGACACCAGCTTACTAAATAAAAACCCCTAAGTCAAGTTATTTCCAGCTTTTTCGACTGGTTTAAGAGCGATAAAACGATGTGTTATGATATCCCAAAAAGGGTTTTCAAAAAAACTTTGTGTATTAAAAGAAATGTGGAGTCCGGAACTATAGTCCCTTTTCTGAGACCTATTATTTGAACGGAAATATCCCCAGAAACGCCCTATGCTAAATGCAAAACGAGCCGCAGGCATCCTTGCCCACGACTCCTGCGATACCTATATAAGTGCATACATCAACACTTGATCGGCGCACACAAAATGCGCTAAATGGTTTTGATGATCACTCCCTTAATCGATATGGTCGACGCTTCATCACCTGCTGCCTCTCACTTCGGATACGATTGTATCAATTTGTTAAAAGCGTGCAAATGTTTTTTTGATTTTTTGAGTCTTAGAGTGTTACTTTTTGGGTCTTCTGCCTTTTCCCCGGGCGATCAAAAAGACAATGACCGCCGTAACTATAACGATGACAAGTACTTCATTGGAACCTAGTAAAACTGCTGTCATAGTGACTCTTCTATAAAAAAATTATTGATAACAAAAAACTCAGCTTTCGGCATCACCCGGAGCTTCGTCCCCTTCATCACGCAGAATCTTTAGATTCACCGGAAGGTCCAGCGAGAACGTCGAACCCTCGCCCGGGGCACTCTCCAAATCAATCGAGGCGGCGAGAAGATCGGCTAATTGTTGACAAATCGCCAGTCCTAAACCGGTTCCCTCGCCCTTGCGGGTAATGGAGCCGTCCAGTTGATGGAACTTCTCAAATATCTTTTCCTGGTCTTCCTTTGAAATACCCGGCCCCGTATCGGTAATGGAAATGCGAACCGTTGTGTCGTCCCGCATCATCGCCGCGATCTGAATCCGTCCCTGCTCCGGTGTAAACTTAATGGCATTACTCAACAGGTTATACAAAATCTGCTGCACTTTTTGAGAATCGGTTTCGATCGGGGGGATATCGTCTGCAACATCGAGCCGAACCTTAATCGTCTTCTGCTCAGTCAATGGAGAAAAGAAGGCGGTAAGCCCCTCCAGAAGCTTAGGCACACTGGTCTTATCAATATAAATCTCCATCTTTGCCGATTCGGCCTTTGCCAAGTCCAGCAGATCGTTAATCATGTTCAGAAGTGAACGACCGCTTGAAACGATATTTTCGGCCCATCGTTTCGATTTTTCTACATCGACCGCGGGCTTTTCCCGAAGCAATTCGGCAAACCCCAAAATGGCATTGAGCGGAGTCCGGAATTCATGCGACATATTCGCCAAAAACTCGCTCTTAATCTTATTCGCCTTGAATAGTTCAATATTCTTTTCCGAAAGCTGTGAAATCTTTGCATCCAGATTCTTATTAGCCTGCTCCAGTTTATGCTGGGACTCCATCAGGTTGTCCAGCATGTGATTGAACGCATCAGAAAGCCGTTCGTACTCATCTCCGGTCTTGATCGAACTGCGAATATCGTAATTGCCATCGGCAATGTTGTTGACCTGTGCCCGCAATTGCCGAATGGGTCTTAGGATCACACGCTGTATGATGGTATAGAATGCGACCATGGCACCTGTCCCGGCCAAAAGACCGGCGACGACCACCCATAAACGGTTCATAAACAGGGTCCACTCCAAAGCCTTAGCCGGTGTCGTGGCGACCAACACACCAACCTCCTGATGATTGTAGAATGCAGGCGGCAACCCTTCTTCTGTATGACAGTGGAGGCAATTCTCTTCGGCACGCACAAGACGCAGATAGTGGTTCTGGACAAACCCTTGTACATCTTGTTCGGTCCAAGCCGAATCGTTAATCGTTTTTTTGCCTCTTATAAGATTGAGTTCTTCCCTCTGCTTGTCTGATAAGGCCGAGGGCATCTGCTCTGTGTTTTCGCTTAAACGAATGAGCTGTACAAGATGATTTGGATCCGTCAATAGTACAGCATTCTCCGATAAAGGGGGGCGGTTTTCGCTTCCTGACATTCCTATCTCGAAATGGTTTTCATAAAACACCTGACTGATCGCACGCCCCGAATCCAAAGCCGTCTTTTCGGTTAGTTTGTTCATCCAAAAATAGGGGATCAGAAGTGCTAATATCAAACTGAAAAGAACCGCCCCGCCGAACTGAAGACGGCATTTTTCCGCCAGCGAAAAAGATTTCCGAAAAACTTTTTGTTTCAGGTATTGATAATACCGCTTCATGCTCTGCAACACGCAAACTCCTTACTTTTTGCCAAGGGCACCCATTGGCTTTGGAAAATATCATGGGCTGTAAAGCGTTTCGACGCTGTTTTTAAGCGTCGCCTTCGATCTGGTGCAGATGCTTTTGAAAACGCAGGTTCAGTTCGTCCAGTTGGCCCTGATCCACATCTGAGGGTGCCTCTGTCATCAGGCACTGACCGCGTTGTGTTTTGGGAAACGCGATGACGTCACGAATATTTTCTGTATTGGTCAACAGCATCACTAAGCGATCTAATCCGAATGCGATACCGCCATGCGGCGGAGCACCGTATTCCAACGCCTTCAGAAAGAATCCGAACCGGTCCTCGGCCTGCTCCTTTGAGATATTCAACAACTCAAAGATCTTCGCCTGCATCTTCGGATTATGGATACGAATCGAGCCGCCGCCAACTTCAGAACCGTTGACAACCAAGTCATACGCCTGCGATCGGATGTTGCCGGGGTCCGTTTCCAGTTTGTCCATATCCTCTTCGACCGGACACGTGAACGGATGGTGCAGCGAATCAAATCGTTTATTGTCCTCGTTCCATTCCATCAGCGGGAAATCGACTACCCATACAAATTTAAATTCCTTCGGATCGAACAACTGCAGCTCACGGCCCAATCGGACACGCAAAGGGGCCAGCGATTTATTCGCCACATCCAGCTTATCGGCTACAAACAGCATGAGGTCTCCTTCGTTGGCACCAAACCGCTCGACTAACTGAGCCAGCTGCTCATCGGTGAAGAACTTGGTAATACTGCTTTTGGGAACGACAACACCCTGCTCGTTCTTTTCAACCTTCATCCAGGCCAACCCTTTTGCGCCGTAATCGGCGACAAAGCCAGTCAGCGTTTTTTCGATGTCGCTGCGGGAATACTGTGCTCCGCCGGGAGCACACACACCCTTGACCACACCGCCCTTTTCAACCGTCGCGCTAAACACCTTGAACGTGGATTCTTTAGCAATATCGGAAACATCTTTGAGCCTCATCTCAAACCGGATATCCGGACGGTCGATACCGTATTCGTCTAAGGCCTGATGATAGGGTATTTGCGGAATCGGATTGGGGATGTCAACATCCAGCACTTCTTTGAAGATGCGGCGGATCACGCCCTCATTCATCACCATCACATCATCTTCATCAACGAAACTCATCTCCACATCGATCTGGGTGAACTCCGCCTGACGATCCGCACGCGGATCCTCATCACGGAAGCACCGCACGATTTGGAAATAGCGATCGGTGTTAGCCACCATCAATATCTGCTTAAACAACTGCGGCGATTGCGGCAGTGCGTAAAACTCGCCCTGACATAAACGGCTGGGAACGAGGAAATCGCGGGCACCCTCCGGCGTGCTTTTACCCAGCATCGGGGTTTCAATTTCCCAGAAACCGTTCTCGTCATAATAATCCCGTACGATCTTGGTCACACGATGCCGGACGGACAGTTTGTCAAGCATGGATGAGC
>CALKKA010000036.1 GCA_937995495.1 uncultured Phycisphaerae bacterium | reverse complement strand
ATTGACACCCCCATCGAAGCCAGCGCTTTAGCAAATTCGACAATTCCATTCTTGTCTGATACGCTGATCAGTGCCCTTTTAATCTTAACATCCATTGTCATACCATCCTTTTTGAGATTACCGATTTACCGTTCAAAAGTTATTGGACCGCTTCACCCCCCGCACGCGATTCAGTCTTTCTGTTTGTCACTGCAACCGGAGGCCGATCGCGCCCGCCTAAACAGCACGCCAGCGCAAGAGAGATTATTCCACGGATACGCTCATCAGTCGCCCGCCCGTGTCAGCCACATACATCACAGCATCTGTTGTATTGACGGCATAGCGCTGGACGGATGAAAAATTTACCGAGTACAACTCGGCCCCGGTTTTGTTATCCATCACCTTGACAATCCCAGGTGATGCGAACACGAACCCTTTTTGTGGGGTCTCGCAAATCATTCCCTCGCCGGAAGCAACCTGCCAGACAGATTGACCGGATTGTTTATTGACACCATAAAGACCGTTCAGCGGTGTATAGAGATAAACGATCTCGCCGCCAACCGCGAACGAATCCTGAATGGGCGCACCGGAATGAAACGGTGATTTCCAGGAAAGCTTGCCATCAGAAAGTCTTAATTTGTAGAGTTTAGCATCAAAGCCGCCAACATAAATATCGTCACCATCCAGAACGAGCTGGCCCTTAATCTTACCCGTTATATCGTACTGCCAGATCTTTTGGGCTTGATCGGGACTCATGCCAACGACATTGCCGGCTTGGGTTGCGAACACCACGATTTCATCCGTTGCCAGCAATGACACGATCGGTGAATCATTGTCGGCCGTTGCCGTAAACTGCTGCCAGAAGCCATCCGTATTGATGGCATGAAGACGGTTATCCGAGCCGCTGATATACACATAATCTTTATTTCGAGCCAGACCGCATTCGGCGCTGTTGCCGACCTGTGGGAATTTCTCTCTGAGGGTGAAGTCGCCGAAGGAAGGATCAAACACCAGCATCTCCCCGCCCACCATGAACCAGAATTTTTCCTCGTAGTATGCCGGCCTGCAAACCGGCAACCGGCTCGCACTCAGCTGCGTCGAGGACGTCACTCGACCGTCTTTGCGGTTAATACAGAACAGGACATTCGTATCCGTGATGGCATACAGATACGGCCCAAGAACGCTCAGCCGGTCAATGTTCTCACCGGGTTTCAGCGGTAAATTCATCTGCCAATTGTGCGTCCAGCCCGCTTCCCGAATCAACTCCGCGGGAACCAGAGCAGCCGTGTCCCCGGCCCCAGCATCGGACTTTGTCCCGCTGGCACCCACCAGCCCAGAAATCACGATAATACTTGCTAGAAAGATTAACTTTTTCATTAGACCTGTCCTTATTGGCATATCTCAGTCGCGTTTAGGGTTCCAGTTTTACATAGTCAGCCAGATCAACCCCGTGGTCCTGTTCGAAGACCTTCAGGCGTTGTATCCGCTCGACATCGTCCTTGATGCGATTGGCCAGTTTAAAGATATAGGGTTTGCCCTCCAGCCGATTTTGCAGATCTTCGAGCATCGGCTCCCATTTGCCACCATAGAGCTGTGCCTTAAGGATCACCAGCATCCGCTGCGGCTCATCAAGACCCTGGACAAACGAACCTACCGTCGGATTTGCCGTCATCAGGTCTTCTTTTTTGCTTTCCTGTGCCATGTTTTCCTTATCAACAAGCCGGAGAAGCCATATTAGCCTCAAAGAGGCCTTTTTTCAAACATTTTCTTAGTCGCCAACAGCATCCGGCGATTGGATCGAAGCCATTTCCGCCATTTGGGTAATAAATGCAGCCTTTCGCTGGTCAATCGATTCCTGCTGACTGCGAATATATTCCTGACCGGCCACCACGCTGCGGGCATGCGAGACCATGGATTCGACCGTCTTGGGGTCTTTGCCCTCAAACGTTGTTACATCATAGGCCAGGACCGTTACATGATTTTCGCTGATTCGGACAAATCCCCCCTCGATAATATAAAATGCATCGGGGTGATCGACGATCTCACGGACCTGCATGATCCCGAATCCCAGCGCCGCCAGCGTCGGGCAGTGGTTTCGAAGAATCCCCATCTGGCCATCGTGGGCCGGCAGCACCACGGACCCCACCCTCGCCTCCAACAGCTTGGCCTTGGGGGTCATCAGAACCACTCGAAATTTACCCCGCGACAGTCCGACCATTATTTCATATCCATTTGCATTTTAAAATTCGATTCGGTACGCGGCTAACTAACCTTTCAATAGTCTGCTAGAATTTAGCTCGCGACACCTTATGACCCTAAAGGGTCTATTTCTTCTGTGCCTTTTCCTGGGCTTCTTCTACATTGCCAATATACATAAAGCTTTGTTCCGGAAGATGATCCCACTTGCCCTCGCAAATCTCACGACAGCTGCGAACGGTGTCGGCCACCGGGCAGTATTTGCCTTCCATGCCGGTAAACTGCATGGTGACAACAAACGGCTGCGAGAAAAACCGCTCCAGCCGCCGGGCGCGCGCCACGATCTGCCGGTCTTCACGGCTCAATTCATCAATACCGAGAATCGCGATAATATCCTGCAAACTGTTATATCGCTGAAGGAATTCAAGGACCCGCTGGGCTACATCATAGTGCTCCTGCCCGACGATGTTCACATCAAGGATTCGCGACGAGCTTTCCAGCGGATCGACCGCCGGGTAAATACCTTTTTCTGTGATGCGGCGGCTCAATACCACCGAGGAGTCCAGGTGCGTAAAGGTCGTCGCCGGAGCCGGGTCCGTCAGGTCATCAGCAGGGACATAAACCGCCTGCACGGAGGTGATGGAGCCCGACGACGTGGAGGTAATGCGTTCCTGAAGCTGGCCCATTTCACTGGCCAGGGTCGGCTGATAGCCAACCGCGCTCGGAATACGGCCCAGTAATGCGGACACTTCAGAACCGGCCTGTGAGAAACGGAAAATATTATCAATAAACAGCAGAGTTTCGCCGCCTTGCTCGCCGAGTGCCTCAGCCATGGTCAGGCCCGTCAGGGCCACTCTCAACCGTGCTCCGGGCGGTTCGTTCATCTGGCCGAAGACCAGGCAGGTGTTGTCCAGTACCGTCGCTTCGGTGTTACCGATATGGGTTTCTTTCATTTCCAGCCAGAGATCGTTGCCCTCACGGGTTCG
>CALKKA010000035.1 GCA_937995495.1 uncultured Phycisphaerae bacterium | reverse complement strand
AGAATTAGCCCGGGCGCTCACTGACTGTCCCATTCAGAACCCATCAGAAATCAAAGTTATTGCAAATATCAGTGCCGAGTATTACTCGGATACCGACAGCATTCAACATGGTCTGGTCAAACAGCTCGTCCAGCCCATCCTGTGGCAGAAGTGTATGGAACAGCTGCTGGTTGAGGGCGTCGAGAACTTTTATGAGATCGGCCCCGGTCGCGTACTCACAGGACTGATGAAACGCATTAAGCGCCGGACAAAAGTCATCAATATCAGTACCGCAGAATCACTGCAAAGCTTCCTTGATTCTGCTGAATAATGAAAAGATTTTAGAAAAGGAAATATAAAGATGTCAGAGCAACGATTAGCAGTTGTTACAGGTGCCGCGCGAGGAATCGGCCGGTCCATCGTAATGGAATTATTGAATCAAGGTCGTAAAGTCGCTGGTTTGGATCTGAATGCCGAGCAGCTTACAGAACTGGAAACAATCGCGGCCGAAGCCGGTCACTCAGTTATCACCTGTCAGGTGGACATCACTCAGACGGACAAACTGACCGAAACACTGGATCAACTGGCTCAGGAACACGGAGGGATAGGCATCCTGGTTAACAACGCCGGTATTACGCGTGACCGTTTGATGATCCAGATGGATGAAGATGATTTTGACAAGATTATCGCTGTCAATCTGAAGGCCGCCTTTGTTGCAACCCGCATCGCTGCCCGATCCATGATTCGCAATAAGTTCGGGCGTCTTGTACATATCAGTTCCGTTGCCGGGGTTATGGGACAGGCCGGCTCAGCCAACTACGCCGCCAGCAAGGCAGGGCTGATCGGGATGTCAAAATCTATTGCCCGCGAAGTCGGGAAAAAGAATGTTACTTCCAACTGCATCGCTCCCGGCTTCATTATGACAGAGATGACAGAAGTACTCCCGGATGTGGTCAAAACCGAAGCCAAAAAAGTTGTCCCGATGAAACGCTTTGGAAAACCGGAAGAAATCGCCCGTGCCGTGGCCTTTCTTGCTTCAGACGATGCCGGGTATATTACCGGCCAGGTTCTGTGCGTTGACGGCGGAATGGCGATGTAATAAATTTGTAAAAAAAGATTGAAAACCTTTGGTTTGGCCTGTATATTACCGCCGAAACTATAAATGTAAAAACAGATAGAAATTCAGTAACTCTTTTGATTTAAGGAGATTAAACAGTGGCAGATGTAAACATTAAAGAAAAAGTGATTGAAATTGTTAGCGAACAGATGGGCGTTGATAAGGCAGAGGTCACACCTGAGACATCGTTTATCAATGATTTAAACGCTGACTCTCTGGATACGGTAGAACTGGTCATGGAATTCGAGGATGAATTCGACATGAGCATTCCGGATGAAGAAGCTGAGAAGATTCAGACCGTCGGTGCTGCAATCGACTATATTGCCAAGATCATGAAAGAACAAGAGTAAGGAACATCATGATCGAGCGTCGAGTTGTTATTACAGGGCTGGGATGTATCACTTCGTTGGGCGAATCCCACGAGGAATTGTTTGATTCCCTGTGTCAAAGTAAAAGCGGAATTTCACGCATTGAATCCTTTGATACGGCTGAATATCCGGTCAAAATCGGTGGCGAGGTGAAAACATTCGACCCGGGACACTATATCAATGCCCGCGATGCCAAACGGATGGACCGTTTTACACAAATGGCAACTGCATCGGCTGTTCAAGCCGTCAAAGACAGCGGTCTGGATTTTGAAAAAGAAGACAAGCACCGTGTCGGCGTTATTGTGGGTACCGGTATCGGAGGGATCAAGGAGATTGAGGACCAGCACAAACGGCTCTTAAACAAAGGCCCTCGGAAAGTTTCACCTTTCTGTGTCCCCAAGCTAATGGGCAATGCGGCCTCCGGTTGTATTTCCATTGAGTACGGTCTCAAGGGCCCCAACATGTGTGTGGTTACAGCCTGTGCTTCGGCCAGTCATGCGATTGGTGAAGCTTATTGGAATGTGTTGGCAGGTCGCTCGGACATATGTATTACAGGAGGATCCGAAGCAGCATTGACCCCTGTGGGACTGGCCTCCTTCTGTTCTTTAAAAGCACTCAGCACCCGAAATGACGAACCCCACCTCGCATCCCGTCCGTTTGACAAAGATCGCGATGGTTTTGTACTCTCTGAAGGGGCAGGAATACTGATTCTGGAAGAGTATGAGCACGCCAAAAAACGCGGAGCCAAAATTTACGCCGAATTGGTTGGCTACGGAGCAACCGGCGATGGGTATCATATCACCGCCCCGCTGGAGGATGGTTCCGGTGCCGCAGAAGCAATGAACATTGCACTGCAGCAGGCCAAGCTGAATCCTGAGCACATTGATTACATCAATGCACATGGAACCAGTACCGAACTGAATGATGCCGGCGAGAGTAAGGCGATCCGGTCGGTTTTCGGAACGCATGCCTACGATGTTGCTGTGAGTTCATCAAAAAGCTGTCTGGGACACAGTCTTGGAGCCAGTGGGGCCATTGAATTAGTCGTTTGTGCAAAATCCATCGAAAAGGGAACGATTCACCCCACCGCCAATTTGCTGGAGATCGGTGCCGACTGTGATCCTAAAATGGACTTTGTTCTGGGGCAAGTGAGGGAAGCCGAAGTAAAATACGCGCTTAGCAATTCGCTTGGTTTTGGTGGACATAACTGCACCCTCATCATTGGCAAAGTCTAAGATTACATCCAATCCAAAATAATCAACCAGCCCCGTCCCCATAAAGTCGAGGTTGTTTTTTGTTCAGATATAGACTAGATTGATTATATGAGCTTGATCTGGCCACAATACGCTGATTTACTAAATCAACTATCACTTCTGTGGGCTCTGATTCTATTACCTGTCGGACTAACCGTTTTGATAAAAGGCGCAGAATGGCTCGTCGATGGAGCAGTCGCCATCGCAAAACATTTCGGCATGAGCCCTCTCATCATCGGCCTGACCATTGTCGCGATGGGCACTTCTGCCCCGGAAGTAGCTGCAAGCGTCAAAGCCGCTCTCCAAGATTCCCCCGGAATAGCTGTAGGAAATGTTTACGGATCGAACATCGCAAACCTAGCGTTAGTCGCTGGCTTATGCGCACTGATCCGACCCATTAGGGTCTCACGCATCGCCCTCTTCCGCGATGTCCCCTTAATGCTCGGGGCAGCATTGCTGCTATATGGC
>CALKKA010000034.1 GCA_937995495.1 uncultured Phycisphaerae bacterium | reverse complement strand
TTTACGGTGCATCGCAGGCCGGCCGTGAATACCACAGCACCGAAGTTCCCATGCGTGTCGTCCGTAATGTGTACCTGCCGCCGTTCAAGGCGGGCGTGGAAGAAGGAGCCGCAACTCTGATGAGCGGGTTTAACGACCTTAACGGTATCCCCACCAGCGGCCATAAAATGCTTCTGACCGATATCCTCCGGGATGAATGGGGCTTCAACGGTTTTGTCGTCAGCGATTTTCGTTCGGTTAAGCAAATCATTTATCATGGTTTTGCGAAAGATAAGCCGCATGCAGCGATCCTCGGTTCCAGCGCCGGTGTGGATATGGAGATGGTCAGCCGCACGTATATCGAAAACCTCCCGGGATTAGCCAGTAAGGGCATTGTCTCAGAAGAGATTATTGATACCGCTGTACGCAGGATCCTGCGCATCAAGTTCATGCTGGGACTTTTTGAAAATCCCTATGTCGATCCGAAGATTCAGGAAAGTGTGATCCTGGCACCCGAACACCGTCAACTCGCACGACAGTCCGTCAGAGAATCGATGGTGCTTTTGAAAAACGAGAATGATCTCCTGCCGCTCAATAAGGATATTAAATCCATCGCACTGATCGGCCCGCTGGCCGACAACGCCAAAGATCATCTTGGCACATGGGTCCTCACCGGCAAAGAAGCCGATGTCGTTACCCTCAAACAAGGTTTAGAGAACGCCGTCAGTAAAAAATCCTGCACGATCAACTATGCAAAGGGATGCGAAAGCACCAGCAACTCTGCAGACGGTTTTGCTGAAGCCGTTGAAGCGGCCAAGAAATCCGAACTTGTTATCATGGCGGTCGGTGAAAGCGAAGAACATAATGGTGAAGCTCACAGCCGAACTAATATCGGCCTGCCGGGAGCCCAACTGCAATTGCTTCAGGAGATCCATAAGACGGGCAAGCCCATTGTGATGGTCCTGTTTACAGGACGACCCCTGACCATCAACTGGGAGCTTGAAAATATCCCCGCGATCCTCCTGGCATGGCATCCCGGTGTTGAGGGCGGCAACGGCATTACTGATGTCCTGTTCGGCGACTCCAATCCCGCCGGAAAGCTCACGGTCACTTTCCCTCGCAATGTCGGGCAGATCCCGATCTATTACAATCTAAAAAACACCGGGCGACCTATTCTTGAAGATGAGCGCTTCACCACCAAGTATATTGACTGCCCCAATACCCCCCTGCTGCCGTTTGGACATGGTCTCAGCTACACCACATTTGCCTACAGCAACCTGAAAATCGAAAACCCAAAAGTTAAAATCCCCGGCACGATCCAGATCTCTGCGGATGTCACAAATACAGGCAGCGTTCCAGGCCATGAAGTGGTTCAACTCTATACACGGGACCTCGTCGGTTCCGTCACGCGTCCGGTCAAAGAGCTCAAAGGATTTAAGAGAATTTATCTGAAACCCGGTGAGACCCAAACCGTACCCTTTGATCTTTCGACATCCGACCTGAAATTCTATGATGTCAATATGAAAGATACCGTCGAACCGGGTGATTTCAATGTTTGGGTCGGACCGAATTCAACCGAAGGGCTCAAGGGAGGCTTCGAGCTTTTTTAATGTCACTGCCACTAAAACCCTGAAAACAAATACCTCAAAAGGAACATCATGACCTATACGAAACAGCTTCTAGTGTTTATCGGAATATTGGCAACACTTTCGTTTGCGGACAACCGCAACAGTCCGCAAAAAGTCGATGCGTCCCTAAAACACAAGCCGTCGATCGTCAAAATCGAAAAGATCGGACGGCGATTCGAGCTGACAAGAAACGGACAACCGTATTTTATCAACGGAGCCGGCGGCAGGAACCATCTGGATATGCTCGTTGAGGCGGGAGGGAACTCGATACGGACCTGGAGCAGTTCACAGGAAACGCTGGATGAGGCACACCAGAAGGGTCTGACCGTCTGCATGGGACTTCGAATGCACAAGCCAAGGCGCGGGGCTGATTATACGGACACGAAAATGCTCAAGGAACAACGAGACGGCATTTACGATCAAGTCATGAAGCTAAAAGACCATCCCGCGGTCCTGATGTGGGGAGTCGGTAACGAAGTCGAACATCACGCCAGTGAAGAAGATCGTATTCTGGTCTGGAAAGAAATCGAGACGATTGCAAAGATGATCAAAGAGATCGACCCGAACCACCCGGTCATCACCGTGATCGCCGGGGCCGGCAAAAAACTGGAAGATATTCAGCGGCTATGCCCCACGCTGGATGCCATCGGCATCAACAGCTACGGCAAACTGGCCAAGGTTCCTTCTGAAGTCGAACGATACAATTGGAAGAAACCCTATCTCATCACTGAATTCGGGCCGCGCGGCTGGTGGGAGGTCGAAAAGACTGCCTGGGGCCTGCCCATCGAAGATACCAGCACCGAGAAGGCTCAGTTTTATTACAAGGCCTACAAGGCGGGGATCAACAAAAAACCAAACTGTCTGGGGTCCTATGTTTTTCTTTGGGGCAACAAGCAGGAAAAAACGCACACCTGGTTCAATCTGTTCTTGGAAGACGGCAGCCCTACAGAGATCGTCGACACCATGACCGTCTTGTGGACCGGAGATTGGCCGCAGAACAAAGCACCAACAATCGGAAACAAGAAGATTTACAACCCCGGCAATAAGAAACTGCATATTTATGCGCCTTCGAGCGAGGCCATGTTCAGAATTCAGGCGTCTGACCCTGATGGCGATGAGTTGAAAATCGAGTGGGACCTTCGCCAAGATGAATCCGACAACCCCAGCACCGGCGGTGACTGGGAAGAAAGGATTTCGCCCATCGAAGAGGCGATCGTGTCATCAAAATCGGACAATGTCATTATCCACATGCCGGCCAAGGCTGGCAATTATCGAATATTCGCCTATGTCCATGATCCCTCCGGAAAGGTGGCCACAGCCAATCTGCCCATACGAGTAGAAGCCGTAAAATAATGATCGCTATTTCCACGAAAGGAGTTTGACGATGGGCAAACGATATCGATGGGGGATTATTGGAGCAGGCCATATCGCACATAAATTCGCGGATGCGTTGCGTCATGTAGAAAATGCAAAACTCCAGGCCATCGCCTCCACGAACAAAGAACGCGCTAACGATTTTGCCAAAAAATATTCTATCCCGGACTCTTACGACGGTTACGACCCATTGTTTTCCAGCGACACGGTTGATATCGTCTATGTTGCTACGATACATAATTTTCATTGTAATAATGCTCTGGATGCTCTCAAGGCCCAGAAGCATGTCCTCTGTGAAAAGCCGATGGCCGTCAATCGTTCTCAGGTCAAACAGATGATAAGCGCAGCACAGGACAATAAAGTCTT
>CALKKA010000033.1 GCA_937995495.1 uncultured Phycisphaerae bacterium | reverse complement strand
AAAAATCGCCGCCTGCATCATTCCGGGGGCAATCATCGGCGGCACCGTCGGCGGGCACCTCATGCACACCCTGCCCAAAAACATGGTGCGTACCGTCTTTATCCTTGTCTGTATTATCGCAGCCATCAAACTGCTGACCGTAAGCCCAAGTTCATAACAAAATGACCGGCACCTTGCTGGCGTTACATCTTACTCCATCACAGTAACCGAAAGGATTTCGATCGGTTCTGCGGGGACATCGTCATAATGGCCAGCACGCGTGGTTTTGACTTCGGCGATAGCGTCCACGACTTCCATTCCCTCGGCAACCTTACCGAAAACGGCATAGCCGATCTTATCCGGTGTCGGACCTGAGTAATTGAGAAAATCATTGTCTTTGTGGTTGATGAAAAACTGGCTGGTCGCACTGTCCGGATCGCTGGTGCGGGCCATGGCCAATGTGCCACGGTCGTTTTTCAAGCCGTTGGATGCCTCATTGATGATCGGATCGTTGTTGGGTTTGGAATTCATTTTTTTATCCATTCCACCACCCTGGACCATAAAGCCATTAATGACCCGATGAAAGATCGTACCATCATAAAAGCCATCATTGGCATATTCCAGAAAGTTTTTAACCGACATGGGGGCTGCTTCTGAATCCAGATCAATCACCAAATCACCCATTGTCGTTTTCATTTGAACTTGTGTCATGTTGTCTCCAATATTTCTAATCGCTATCGTTCTCTTTGTGTCCACCGTTATGGTCATCGCCGTCATGCTCATGATGATCGTGTCTCTCGTGCCCTCCTTCTTCATTTTCATGACTTGGGGCTTCCGTTACAATCACCGATTCAATCACAACCGGTTCAACAGGAACATTGCCGTGTGAACCGACGTGTCTGGTAGAAACCGCCGCAATCGCATTGACCACATCCATGCCAGCAATAACTTCCCCAAATACAGCATAGCCCGGCTTCCCTTTGCCCCCGTTTAGAAAAGCGTTGTCTTTGTGGTTAATAAAAAACTGGCTGGTCGCACTGTCCGGGTTGTTTGTTCGCGCCATGGCAAGGGTGCCACGATTGTTGCGGAGCCCGTTATCGGATTCATTCTTGATCGGCGGATTGGTCTTTTTCTGCTGCATATCGGAGGTAAAACCGCCGCCCTGGATCATGAAATCCTTAATCACACGATGAAAGATCGTACCGTTATAGAAATCGGATTGGGCGTATTTCAAAAAATTGGCTACGGTGATCGGGGCTTTTTCAACTTCCAGCTCGATTTGAATTTCTCCCTTGTTCGTGACCATTTTAACGACAGGGTTTGGCACTTTTTCTTTCTCTTCTACAACAGGGGGTTCCTGAGTTTTGGCTTTATTGGGAGCCTCCGAGGCCTTGCCTTCTGCCTGCGATGAGTCTGCTGCTTGAACGAGCGAAACAAACAACACCACATGCATCACGGCCAGTACCCATCGCATCTGTTTCATAATAACCTCCACTTTGAAAAAAGACTTAGTTCTTATCATAAACGGTAGAAATCATTGTATGAAATGCGAGAGGGAATGTCAAAGCGAGGTTTATTTTTTTCCGCCAGACATTCTGAAAGCCGCCCCGGACATCAAAATAGCTGCACATATGCCCAATAGGCCTGTCGCTATATCGATCCAGGCAAATGGCCTGTCAAAAAATGTGGCGGTTACTTTGATCCCCAATAAGAGCAACATGGGAATTGCCATCAAAGTCATCAGCCATAATACCCGACTGCTGCGCGGCTTACTGTGACGCTCAAGATATTGCATCCAAATCAGCGTAAAAGCTGTATAAGCGGTCAAGTGAAATACTGCATTCAAATAATATTGCCGATATAACAGCAGCAGGTTTGACATGTTGGATATAACAAATATAAAAAAGGCTGCCGACAACAGCATCGCCGGCCAAAAACCAAAAACTGAAAGCATGCCCAGACCCAAAACGATACCAAACACATCCGCAATGAAATCCTGCATATCCACGGAGCGCCCGACATATCCTTGCAGGTATTCATCGATTGCCGCATATCCAATGACTGTTGCCAGAACAATCCATACCTTGAGGTTGCCCCACCCAGCTTTTTGATAGGGACTGACGGCAAACCAGACCAGGAAAGTCAATGCGAAATAAGCCATTACATGCATGGTCTTATCGCTCATGCCGCTTTGCCGCGCAACATCAGGAACGGGAATATGGGTCAGCCAAAAAATGACCGGCCAGTAAATCCCCAGCACGAGCAAAACGGCCTTATGTCGACGCAATAGTTTCATGGAGTTCGTGATTAAGGATTCTGCACGGGCGGTATTAATTCTGTGGGAACAACAACGGGCGTTGGCTCCGGACCAAAAACATCAAATTCAGGACCGTATTGGCTTAGATAAAAAAGTGAGTAGGCTCGCCGCCAAACAAGAATCGGCAGCATGACAACGGTTCCTATGTATGGGATCATAAGAAAACAAGCCGCACAGCAGCAGGTCACCAAGACAGTAAGAAGAACGATCATGCCAATGGCCAACCCGATCACAAGCAAAAAAAGCAGGTAAAGCGTAAACGGCCCCTTGTTGGACATCAAAAGCTGCCAGCATTCACGCCAGGCATCCTTGATAAGACAGCCTCGCAAATACATAATGGGAACAACAAATTCGTTTGTTAGTACTTTGACCGTCCCGATTGCCATCGCAACCACAATAATCCCGAAAATCAAAAGAAAAACCCAGACAATATTAACCAGCGGAAAAAGCTCTATTCCGACGCGCACAAAGCATGTCCCAATCATTACCAGCGGAATGATAAACAGCATTGCTCCAACGAATCCCGCCGCCCAAAGCGCCAACTTAAAGAGGAACAGGCTATTGGCTTGTTGCGCATATTGTTTCCATGGATTCTTTACTTCAGCAACATTCCGAGCAACGCAGTCCAGGAACATAAACTGTCCCCGGCTTTTGAGCCACATAAGCACGACCGAAATGACCAGAATCAGCAACAAAACAACTGCGGCAACAGACATAATAATCGGTAGATTATCAAGTACAGAATCCTTGATGGTGTTTATTTGATGCTGAAAATCCTGTGGATGCCCGCCTCCTTGACCACCTCCCCCGCCAGCATTTGGCCAACCCCCATTGCCCAAAGTTGCCAAGAAGGCACAAAAACCAATGGCAAACCATTTTGTGATATCGAATGGCTGAAAAAGAATTTGCTTGGTCTTTTCAATAGCAGCACCGATAGGCTCAATGACACTAATTTGACGCATTTGATTCGTGTCCATGCTTGACTCCCTTGAATTAAAGTCTAAAACCATTCCTCTGTATTATACAGGACGCACCGGGACACCATTTTCTTTCAGAAATTCTTTGGTTTCTTTGATAGAATAGGTTCCGTAGTGGAAAATCGAGGCGGCTAGAACTGCATCGGCCTTCCCATCGGCAAGCACTTCGGTTAATGATTCAAGCGTACCCGCCCCGCCAGAGGCGATCACCGGGATATTAACGGCTTCTGCAACCGCACGAGTCAATTCGATATCATAACCGGCCTGCGTACCGTCAGCATCCATACTCGTCAATAGGATTTCACCGGCACCTAGTTTTTCAGCTCTTATAGCCCATTCAATGGCATCAATATCCGTCGGTTCCGAACCAGCCTTGACCGTCACATGCCATTTACCAACCTTGCCAACAGTGCGACGAGCGTCAATCGCCAGCACAACACACTGGCTGCCAAATCGTTCGGCTGACTCGCTTAAAATATCCGGATTATTGACCGCGGCGGTGTTAATGGAACATTTGTCCGCCCCGCTCCGCAGCAACAGACCAATCTCGTCAGCTTTTGAAATGCCGCCGCCAACCGTAAACGGAATGAAGACATTGGCAGCGACTTGCTGAACCAGGTCCACTATCGTCTTTTTCGAGCGGATGGTCGCGGTGATGTCCAGAAAAACCAACTCATCGGCACCTTCATCGCTGTATTTTTTCCCAAGTTCGATCGGGTCACCCGCATCCCGCAGGTTCAAGAAGTTAACGCCCTTGACAACACGGTTATCCTTTACGTCCAAACAGGGAATAATTCGCTTGGTCAGCATATTTAGTCCTCTCTGTTAAGCAGTCTGTCCCGGTCGAAACTTTTGTCCACAACGCAGGGCAATCCACTCATATCACAGCTATTATAATTCCTCATGACAAATCTTGACAAAATTTTTGAGCACCTGCAATCCATCGGCGGCACTTTTTTCCGGGTGGAATTGACAACCGTAAATATTGCCCTTCTCAACGGCCCCTGTCATCTGAATCCCGTAGCCGGTATAGGCCACCTTGGCATCGGGGTCATCCATTTGGGCATAGAATGAGTTGGCGAAAGCAAAATGCTTTCCTTCGCCCAATCCCTGGAACAGCCTCATATCATCATCGAATTTGACATAATTCCAGCCCATATGCGGAATCGTTAAACCCATATCCGTCGGAATAGGAATCACCTTTCCTTTGACCAATCCCAAACACTGATGCGTACCCATTTCATAGCTTTCCTCAAACAAAAGCTGATAGCCCACACAAATCCCCAATAATGGTTTTCCCGCGGCGGCTTGGCTCTTAATGACATCGGCAATGGGAGCGATTTTTTCCATCGCATAGCCGCTGGCTCCCACACCCGGCAGAATCAAACCGTGGGCCCTATCAATGACTGCGGGATCGCAGCTGACAGTAATATCCGAACCAATATACCGGAACGCATTTGTCACGCTCTGTACATTCCCAACGCCATAATCAATAATAACCAGCATAACCGTCCCAATGCAGAATGATTGATATAAATCTTGCAGTCACAGTCCTGAATTATAGCAAATCAGCTACGAATTCTCAACGGCGATTCAAAAAACGATGAAAGATTACAGAACTGTAAATCGGGGACTTCATAGGCCCAGAAACTGAATCGCCAACCCAGAAGCACAAATTGTCGCCCCCGCTACGGCGTGGGTATAGCGTTCCATCCGCCCCAACTTCACAAAAGCAACACCCCACGAAGAAAGCAGAACAATCGTCAACATGGTCCCGACCGTCACCACTGAAAAGACAGCCGCTACGAGAATGGTTCCCAAAACGCTCTTTTCCGCAGCGGGATACATCAACAGCGGAATCAACGGCTCACACGGCCCGAAGACAAAGATCGTAAACAGAATCCACGGAGTCATATTCGTCTTTTTTTCATCATGCACATGGGCGTGATCTGATAGATGAGTATGCTCGTGTTCATGCTTTCCAGCATCACCGTGAGAATGGACATGACGGTGTGGGCGGTTCAGGATTGCTCGACGAATCCCCCAGAGAAAATAAGCAAAGCCAAACCCAATCAGCAACCAGGCGGCAATAGAACCACGAAAAGCCTCCAGCACTTCGAGTTTCATGACCTGTATCCCGAGCAGAACACCAGCCAAACCAAGCAGGACTGAGCTGAGAACATGGCCAAGACCGCATAAGAATGTAATCCATGCCGTCTTTGCCAAGGACCATCGCCGAGCCCGACCCATCATGATGAAAGGCAGGTAGTGATCCGGCCCCAAAGCCGTATGGATAAGGCCAATTGATGCCGCTGTCCCACATAAAATAATGATACTATTATCCATGATGGAGCCCTATTAAGAAGCCTCGCTGACGATTTAGGGTAAATAAATCATGCGACCATATCAAGGAGGTTTTTCAATAAAACGATAACTTACGACAACGGCAACACATAGAGTCACGGGGCGTAAACGGTTTTCAAAAGTGACCTCTATAATCCGCATCTCATCAAAAAGCTTCTTATGTTTCCCTTGAAATGGAATCCCCAACACCCTATAATACCTATCTTTCGCAGGTTTTGAAGTTGTTTTTTTCAAACGAAGCGTATTTAGGAGACGGGCATCTCCGTTTTGGGACGCATGGATGTGTGTGTGATGATAACAATGGAAGCGGGAGTGCAGCTTGAGCACCCAAGGAAATTCTCAACAGCGTTCGCAGCACGGAGAACAGGATACAGGACCGGATTCTTCCCCGCCAGAAGAGCAAGCCGGCGCCGCATCCGAACAGCTATTGGTTCAACTCAAGGAATCTGAGCAAAAAGTCAACGAAATTTCAGTTCAAAAAGAATACCTTGCGGGCACCTGCGAAAGCCAGGCCGATTATATCCGTGAACTGACGGCCAAAATCCAAGACCTGCAAGCGGATGTCGCCGAAAAACAAAATGCCCTCGAATTTCAGCGTAAGAACAGCGAGCAACCGGAGCAGACTGCCGAGCAATTACATCAGCTGACCGGCCAATTGGACGAAACAAAAAAGGCGTGGCAGAAAGATCTGGACGAAGCACATACACTTCAGAATCGTCTCATTTCCCGTCTCACCGAGCAAAGCGCTGCCACGGATAAAACCTCCGCCCAGTTGAAAGAATACTGGACCCTCATCGAACAACTAAAACAGGAAAAAGAATCCGATCAGCAGCGAATTCAAACACTCGAGCAGACACTTGAACGCGCCGTGAAACAGATAGACAAACACATTGAACGGACTCACGAATCTGAAGCAGCAACCTCCGGCCTGCAAGAGGAACTGACGGCGACTCAGGATCAACTGTCCAGGCAGACTGAAAAAGCCCGCCAATCCGATCAAGAGGTCACTCGTCTGCAGGATGAGATGGCAGTGCTAAAAAACCAGTTGGATGAGTCCGCGACGACCCATGTCTCCTTGAAAACTGAGATTGAACAACTTCAAAAAGCAATGGAAACAAAGGTGTCGGAACTGGATACGGTCGACACTGAACGGCAGCAGCTAATGCAGCAGCAGGAAGACCTGCAAGGTCAACTGGCACGGAGTATCGGATCCATGGCGGCCTTGTCCCGATACAAACAGGCCCTTGAAGAACAACTGCAAACCACACAGACAGAAGCCGAACAAGCCCATGAGTCCTGCCAGCAGCTTCAGGCACAACTGCAGAGCCAACAGCAAGACTATACACAGCAGTTGGAGGTAGCCGAAAAGAATATCGCCGAAGGATTGCATGGACAGCAGCAGTTGCAGAAACAGATCGAGCATAAGCAGACACAACTCGAAACGCTTTCAGAGCAGCACGATGAGTTGGAGGCCCGAATTGAATCAGTAACCGGTACCCTCCAGCAGGTTCGCGGGGAGTATGCTCAACTGCAGGATGAACACAAAACGCAAACCCACCATCTTCAAACAGCCCAGCAAGATAAAGGGGCGTTGGCGGCCCAGCTTAATGACCATCAGCAGCAGTTGGAATCTCTGCAAACCGATTATGCATACCGTCAGCAACAAATTGAAGAACTACAGCAGGCGCTCTCGGACACCCAGGACCGACTCACGGATCAGACCCAACAAACCGGCCGGGCAGAAGTATCGCTGGCGACCTTGCATGGGGAGATGGCTTTACTGCGGCAACAAATGGAAACCTCCTCTGAAACCAATAAAGCCCTGCAGACCGATATTGAGCAACTAAATGAACAAATCGCGGCTAAAGCCGCTGAACTGCAGGATGCAGCTAACAAAGAAGCACGTCTGTTGGACAAACAGCAGGACCTGCAAACACAACT
>CALKKA010000032.1 GCA_937995495.1 uncultured Phycisphaerae bacterium | reverse complement strand
ATAAAACCGTTTGGTCGCTCAGGCACTGCATTGGTTATGTTACACAGGAACCGGACCTGGGATCGCAAAGCGTCCTTGAGAGGATTCGTCAGCCTTTTGGTTACAAAGCTAATGCGCATCTCGAATTTAATATGGATACTCTTGAAGCCTACCTCGATCAGTTCAAGTTGCCTCGCATCCTGCTGAGCAAACAAACCACCGATCTGTCCGGTGGTGAAAAACAGCGAATCGCCATCATCATTTCCCTGCTGCTGGATCGGGATCTGCTGCTCCTGGATGAACCAACCTCTGCACTGGACAAGGAAAGCAAACAGGTTCTAAGAGATCTCCTTGCCAACCTGCACAAGACAATCGTGTTTATCTCGCACGAAGATGTTTTGCTGGATATTAAAGATATGACATTGCAACTTCAAACTGCGGGAGGCTGCCATGCCTGAAACATCGATCCAGATATGGGGTCTTATCGCAGGTTATGGTTTGCTGATCATCCCGTTAGGGATTCTTTTGTGGATACAAGTTCCGATCGTCAGCAAGGTCATCATTAGCACTGTCCGTATGACCGTTCAGTTATTGTTGGTCGGTTTTTATCTCCAGGTCGTTTTCGCTTTAAATCATCCATGGCTCAATTGCCTGTGGGTACTGGTGATGATTTTTGTTGCAGATGTTTCTATTCTCCGCAGTTCGGGCTTGCGCGTTAGAAAGTTGGCATTGCCATTGTTTCTGTCATTAATGATCGGAGTGGCCGTTCCGCTATTGTATTTCATCTGGATTATCCTCCAAAAACCCGGTTTGCTGGAGGCGCGTTTTGTGATCCCAATCGGTGGAATGATCCTGGGCAGTTGCCTGCGGGGAAACATTATTGGTATTCGCTGCTTCTATCATTCGATTCTGCAGGGTGAGAAGGTGTTCTGCCAACAACTTGCCAATGGCGCCAGACTCGCTGAGGCCACTCGCCCCTATTTGCGGCGTGCGCTGGATGAATCATTGTCCCCGACACTGGCCACCATGGCGACAGTGGGGATTGTTTCGCTTCCGGGAATGATGACCGGCGTTATCTTAGGCGGCTCGGACCCGCGTACTGCGGTCATGTACCAAATCGCAATTATGTTCGCACTTTTCACCGGTATCAGCATCACCCTTCTACTGGGGATTTTAATGAGCCAACGAGTGGGGTTTGATGGTTTCGGGATGCTGAAAAGTGATATTTTTCAGTCCTGACAGGCGCATAGAAAAGGGCATCCAAAAATGCCCTTAAACATTTAAACATTGGGAGAAACCGGCATTGATTAAGAATTGCCGGATGTAGGTGCGGGGTGTTCTTCGGCGTCTTTTTCCTTTTGGATCGCCAGATAGATCTCTTTACGATGGACGGAAATACTCCGCGGGGCATTAATGCCCAGACGAACCTTGTCGCCGCGAACATCTACGATGGTGATTTCCACATCATCGCCGATCATAATCGATTCATCCTTTTGTCTGCTTAGAACCAACATGGCTCACTCCCTGATATATTCCGTTACGGATTGGGTTTGGGCCTCGGTACGATCCTTCGGCCTTAACACCAATGTCCTATAATACTTATACGGTTTTGAAAGACTCAAGGGCGAAAAAAATACGATTTTGCTACCCTTAGCCCGCATCATCCGTGCAAAATAAATTTCGACCATTTAAGGTATTACAAGTAATGAAATTTATGAAAAGGGTGAATTATTTCGATGACAAGGCCAAAATGCATCCATAAATCCTTTTATAGAATAATGATACGCGTGAAACACCAAAGGATCTGCAACTTCGTCCAAAGTATCTTTTCAAATATTATCGGATCATTCTGGGTGCTCAGCCTGTTGTTTTAGGTAAACTGAGATCCAATACCCTGTCATAGCACCCAGAACCGCGAAGGGAGCGAATTGAACAGGGAGAATCCCGTAAATGGAATTCGGGAAGAAATCAATCGGCCAGGTCTTGACCATATAGGCGAGTGTGTCAGAGGCGATAAATTTTGAAAACATACCGATGTAGATCGCGGCGGCACCCACTAAAACAGGTATAAAATGGGTCTCCAGCAGGTATTTGGCCGCGAATCCGGCGATGCCAAGAACGACAAACACACCAAAAGCAATTTGGCGATTGCCGGGATGCCCTACCACAAAACCCATGTTTTCATCGATCTGACGGATGTCCTGAACGAAAATGCCAATTGTGAAATACACGATCGCGGCAGCAGCGACTGCTGCAATGCCACAATTGGTCCAGTCATTGAGAGATTTTTTTGTTTTTGTCGTCTTTCCGGTATCGGCAGCCTTCGTGTCGATCAATTTCGAGGTTAGATATGAGCCAAGATAGCCCGCGGCACAGATGGCCAGCCAAAACAACAACTCCCACCGCAGCGATGCATACAGGGCATTTCGCTGGTCCAAAGTATGATGTATCAACAACAATTGACGAAATCCACCGCTTGTCATCGCTAATGTTGCGACTCCCGCCGGTGCAGCGAAAGGCCCCAATCCCCTGCCAAGGGGATAGGTGACCAGCGTTCCAATGATGCCAGCCGCAAAACCCAAGCCGATCAAGATGACACTGCTGATAACAGATATCTCGCCCGTAAACAGCGATATTGCGTCCAATGGACAGTCGGGCCTTACCCGCGTGTAGCCCGCTGCAGCCACGATCAGCGCCCCGGCCGCCAAAGCCGCCAAAATGCGGACACGCAACAGCCACTCCACATTGAACAGGCCCAGCCCAAAATAGATCAGTACGACCGCCGCGATGACCCGAAGCGAAATTGGATACAACCATTCCATGTATAAGTCCTTTCCTTTATGGGAGGTAAGATACCACACCCGATCCGGAAATTCCAAATAAAAGTGTACCTTTACAGGTGCTATGTTCTCATGGAGTCAATCTCTATGAGGGCGACGGGGAAGAAGATGAAGATCGGAGTCCAGGCCCAGATTGCAGGCCGGATTTGGCCAAAGAAAACCTCAGTGGCAAAGAGATCACAAATAAAGACCACGATAAAGCAGCTTAGTGTGGTCAAAAAGCTGATTAAAACCGCTGTTTTCATGGTCTTGGGATCGCGACAGACCAGTACCGGCAAGGCCACCATCAGCATGATCAGGTTCACGATGGGATCGGTGACGCGGCTGTGTTTCTGGAGGGCCAGGGAGGCCAGATCGGTCGTTCGGACACCTGGATTGTTTTCGAGTTCGGTCAACTGCCGCAAACTTAAGAGCGCCTTAAAGCCCTCACGCCTGCGAATGGGGATATCTGCGGCGGACAAATTGCTCGGATAGAAGTCGATGGGTTCAGTCAAACGCCCTCCCATTCGCTTCAAATCGCTGCCGCCGAGAAGCATCTTTTTTCCATTGGTTAAGGCCCATCCGCCGCGCTCATCGTCATAGACCGCTGAATCGGCCCTGATCTTTCCCGTCACACGATGAATATTGTCATCCTGGCCTTCGACGGGTTCACGCAAGATGATAAAGGGTTCGTGGAACCTCTCTATTTTTTCGTCATAGTGGAGGCTACAGAACAGACTCCCGTTTTTATCACCGACAAACCAGATGCTGTAGGCCTTCTCGGAGGACAGTTCGTCATGGTCACGGGTTAGCTCATAGGCGTATTTCGGGATGACAAATTCCTGATCGACGACCATCAGACCCGTTAATAATACCGACAGCAGGAGAATCGGAGCGAGAATTCGTTTGAGCGACATCCCGGAGGCCATGACGGCAACCAACTCGTTGCTGCGTGTCATGCGGGTCAGGGAAAAGACCGCCGCGATGACGATGATCATGCCCGCCATGTCCTTGTACCACAGGGCACATCGAACACCATAAAAATGAACGACATTGAGCATGACATCCGTCAGGGTCAGTACATGCCCTGTCGCATCCTCAACCCCCAGTAACTCGGCGAATTCGTCGAGGTTCATAAACAGGTCAATGGTCAGGAACATCCCGATCATAACGAACAGGGAAATGAAGTATCCGTAGAGAAAATTTTTGGCGACATATCGGTCGAGTATTTTCATGGGTCTTCTTTATGTTCTTAAAAGTTTTCGATAAATCCACAGGGTCAATGCCGCCAGCACCCCCAAGCCGATCCACATCACGGAAACGCCTGTCATCGCCGGGGTCGATGGATTTTTGGTCATTTCCTTGCCCGCAAGGATAAAGACCACCAGCACGCCACCCGGGATGGCACTGGCACCGAAGGCACTGAGCATGTGCCCGCCGCGGAACAGAATGCCGAGTGCGATACCGGTCAAGATCAGGGCGATACTGCCCATGCCCAGCACCAGGCGGGAATGAATCTCGGAAGAAATCTGATTATCCACCTTTTCTAATTGCTCGGGGATTCTTTTGCAGATTGCTGCGAGCCGACCACTGCGCGGACCTTCCAGGACTGATGCATCGGTATCTGCCTGTGAAACGGTGTCCATAATCCCGTCCATGGCTACCTGGTCGGCCAACGATTGTGGAAAGCGAACATTATTTACGAATTTGCTGACTGCTTTGCCAGGTTCAACGCCGGGACGTTTCCATGAAGGATTTTCCAGTCTCATTTCGAGCCGCAGATTCTCGCCGTCATTCTCAAGTTCAATGTGACCTTCATTGCTGGTATATTCAACGGTCATGCCCGACCTGTCAACCTGTATGAGTTGAATCGGACCTGTCAACGTTAACGCGTTTGCTTTTTTGAAATCCTCTACACATGCCGCGGCACTTAGGTGATAGCTACGCGATCCGTCCACTTCCTCCAATTCATAATAAGCGGCCGTTTGCTGCATTTGAATATTGATATCATGCGCAAGCATCTCCATGGCCAGTTGAGCGCGGGCTTCCATGATCATTTTGCGGACGGGAAAAAAGTTCATCTTATTCGCACGAATTCGTTTGAGCTGTTCGATTTTCTGGAACTTAATACTATCAGAAAGCAGGGAGGGAAATTGTGTTTCGATTGTTGTATCACCGATCTGGGCCCAGTCGTTTTCATTAAAACGGTAGGCGTTCCTGGCGACAATTGTTGCCTTGTTAAAGGTGCTGCGGGTTTCGATTCGCACTTTAGCCTGTTCGGCGGTAATGAGCCAACCCGGTTCACCTGTGGGGAGGTTGACAATCACAACCCCCTCCAACAGATTATTTTCGGGGTTGGCCCGATCCGCATAAAGTCGATACGGGCTCGAGGGCAGTGTGTAGGAACCCTTTCGTTCGATATTGCGGAACAGGATGTGTTCGGCGTTCGCCTTAACGCTTTGTTCCGTGCGTTGGATAAAAGCCGGTGCGACATAGAAGCTTAAAATCAGATTGGCCGCCGCAACAAAGATGGCCAATGTCAGTCCGGGGTAGATCAGCGTCCACAGGCTGATTCCACTGGCTCGGCATGCATCCAGTTCACGGTCGGCCGCAAAACGACCGTAGATTAAAGAAGAAGCAAACAATGCACTCATCGGAAGCACAAAGGTCAGTGCGATCGGCATGAAGTACCCAAGCAAATGGAGGATCTGGCCCGGACCGACGCCAAAATCCTGGAGTGTGGGGACCAAGAGCCCGACGCTGATCATCAACGTCAGCACCACGGTGGCCAGGAAAAACGACCGAAACAATTCACGAAATATGTACCGATGCAGTGTAAAAACCATTATTCACCTTCGTTTTTTATCCGTAAGTGGGGGCATTGTGCCAGAAAACATCTGACTTGACAACAGAAATCTGGGGTTTTGTTATACAGTTTTACCGCATGGCTCGGCCGACCCTAGGATTGGCCCGCGATATCGAATGCCATGATAACATCGCCGTGACGCATATAGAGCCGTTTTCCGAAGATGACCGGATGCGACCAGTGCTCCTTTTCGCCTAAGTCTATTTTAAAGGTGCTGATCGGTGTAAAGCCATCAGGGGTCGCTTTCACCAGACCGACCACTCCTTCTGATTCCTCATAACAATACAGCATTCCCTCGGCGCAGGTTAAACTGCCTTTCTTTCCCCACTGATGCTGATAAAGTGTTTTTCCGGTCGCCCAGTCCACACACATCCACTGACCGTTTTTATTGCCGTCCCAATTACTTCCATAAAGGAACCCATCCAGAAGCACAATGCTTCCATGGTGATTATCAAATTCCAGATTTGTCCAGACCTTTTCTACCGAACTTCCATCTGCAGAAAGTTTCAATTGGACTGCGCCGGAACCGTATCCGGCAGAATAAAAAATCCGTCCATCCGAAACAATCGGGGTGTTGGGATAGACGCCGGGATTTTTACCCTGCAAATAAGCTGAATGCGGAACCGTCCATCGGACCTTGCCAGTCTCTGAATCCAAACCAATCAGATGATTATCCGTCGTTGCAGCAATTATTTTTTTACCCCTCCATTTAAACGCCATGGGCGAACAATACGCCGCTTTATCGCCGTTGGCGGGAACTGTCCAGGCAACCGATCCATCCTTGACATTCAAGGCCACGGCCAACGTTTCCTCTCCTCCGATAAACATCATGATTTTATCATCGAACACTAACGGTGATTCAGAAAAGCCCCAATGGCTATACCGTCCCTGAAACTTACCAAACGCATCCACCTGCCAGTGTTTATCACCAGTACCAGCAGCAAAACAGGCAATCTGTCCGGTACCGCTTATCACATAAACGAAGCCCTTGTTAACCGTTGGGGTGCAGCGGGTGCCGGGAAAGGACCGCTTCCATTCCGGTCCATAATTTGACTGCCAGAGTTGCTTACCCTTGAGGTCCAGGCAAGTTAAGATACCCTGCTCTTCGATCATGCCGGTGGTGTAGATTTTTCTGTCGGCAATCGCGACTGAGGAATAGCCCTCTCCAATACCCTCAGCTGACCAAAGCATTGGGGGGCCTTCATCCGGCCATTGGGTTAAGAGGCCGGTTTCGGTGCTAAGGTTGTCGCGATTGGGGCCCTGCCACTGCGGCCAATCTGTATCCAGGGCCGGGATTTCGGCAGCAGCGTTCAGAGAATCTTTTTTTTTTGAACATCCACGCAAACCAAATGCCCCTTGGCATTACGCACATAGATGCGTCCCTTAGACAATACCGGCATCGTCCAGCAGCGCCCGTCCAAAATTTGAGCGGAAGAAATCTGCTGATAGCCCTGCGGGGTGGCCTCAGCAATCAGCAGTTCGCCTTTTTCACCAATCACGATCAACTTATCCCCTGCTGCACTCAGGGACCCCTTTTTCGGCGACTTTTCAGACCACTTCTGCTCGCCGGCTTTCCAGTCTAAACAAACCAGCTTGTTATCATCAAAACCGTACAGATATCCATCGATCAGTACCGGGCCGCTCATTTGCGAACGCATCTTTTTAGTTTTCCAAACCTCACTGAGTC
>CALKKA010000031.1 GCA_937995495.1 uncultured Phycisphaerae bacterium | reverse complement strand
TCGGGTCGGTTCAATAAAATGCACCATGACGAGCCCTGCAATTCAGTTGCCTGGACGGTCGAGCCGAACAGATATTTGAAATATCCCAAATGAATGCAGACCCCGATCGGATGGTCTCGCTTAATTATATCGCAAGGCTCTTGAGTGCTGAAATTGATATAATCACCTGAACAACCATGCATGTCGAGCTCAATAATCTGCCACTTTCCGTCAACCACAAGACTGCCGATAATGGGTGGTTTTTGCTGCTGCGCCTCCAGGAAAAGGCTTTTGATTTCGGAATAATTCAGCGTTTTTTTCTGGGTCATCACAGATAGCCCCATGGGGTTAGTTTTCTTTCTTAAAATATAATAAATAAAGCACTTATCCGCCGTCTTTAGCAATAAATCGGCAGGATTGAATCGCTCCCTTGAGGGTTTTCGTTTGTTTCAGTATCCCGTGCATGGGCCAGAGCAAAGGGGCATGTGGGGAACATTGACATAACCTCTTTTTTTAAAACAAGATAAGTCCGGTCTCTACGGTTTTTGAATATCTTTTTGAAGTTTCAACAGAGCTTGTTTTTTCTTTTTTGGACATCGAGAGTTGAAAAAAAAAGCCTTGGCTCGTATGATTCACGGCTTATGGATATTGAAAAGGTAAAACGCTATTCACTGATCGAAGTTTCACTTCTGGCAATATTTACGACCGGCTTGTTGATCGCTCATCTGATCGTCAAGCATCGGTCAACGGTTGTCTTGTCGAGTGGGATTTCGTTACCCGGTTCAGGGCTTTCGGTGTCAATGCCCGAAGGCCCCGGTTGGGACCGAACGAACTCCTGGCAGTACGAGGAAGCTGAAAGCAGCATGATGCTGATCAGTCAGTACGGCACCCCGAGCGGCAGCGGGATGGCGGTTCGTTGTCGTTACGTTTTCAGTACCCCCGATGGATCTGAGCCAGATCTGCTGGAGCAGAAGGCCGCGCGGATTAATGCAATGATTCAGGATGTTTACCGGGTTGGCCCCGAATGCCCGATGGTCTATGCGAGAATGCTTTTGCGCTCGGACCCGCGTGAAGAGGTCTATTTGGGCATGATGCGGTTAGAGTCGAATCGGTCGGTTGAGCTTTTGGTCAGATCATTTGGGCTGGGCGGTTTTCACGGCGAAAATGTCTTTAAAACAGTGGCCACAAGTATTCAGTATCGCCCCGGTCAGGAACTTGCAGACGGACGTATTCTGATCGAGGAGTTTTTGAGCATTCAGTCCGGCGGAGGGTATCCCCGCTTAGACGCGGAAGAAGCATTCCTGATTAAAGATGCCGCGGGGAAGAATCTGGGTTACTATCATGCCCGTCATGCGATGCCCAATGATCCCCGGCAGATACCTGGCACACAGATCTGGCAGTTTGAATACAATTTTCAAAAATTGAGATCCGAGCTTAGGCTGAACCCTCGTGATAAAAATTATCACTGGAAAACAGACGTCAGAAATTTCCGGACCCAGGGGACTCAGGTGTATGAAATTTCACCGGATGAAAATGGGGTATTGGGAGTCACCCATAATGCTAAAGAGGTCAGGACATTCCCGGCCGGTGAGTTCTTCCTGCCCGAGCCGCTTTTGATCCAATTGGCGTATGTGTTTTTACAGAGCGACCGCAGCGGCGTTATTGTTGACGTGCTCAATGCCAAAGGTCAGTTGGTTCCCGTTTACCTGACGAAAATACCGCCGGCCAGGGCCAAAGCCAAATCCGATTCGGCTCAGTCAGTTGTTCGGATGGATTTTTTGTATCATACGGACTCGTATGAAGAACTGTTATTTGACGGTTCCCAAAATATTTTGGGAAAATTTGAGCAGCAGCCCGGTCGCAGGCCTCGGATTTGGGACGCTGTTTCGCCCGAAGCGTTGCAGCAGATCTTTCAGGAAGATTTTCAGGCCTCCGGCGACCAGGTTGTCAGCAACAAGTGATTGATCAAAAAAATTTTGAACGAGGAATAGAGATGTCAGAGAAACAATATGATTGTATTATCATTGGCGCCGGCCCGGCCGGCTTGGGTGCGGGACTTTACACATCACGTGATCGTCAAGAAACATTGCTGCTGGAGAAGTTTTATCCAGGCGGACAGATCAACACCACCGACCGGATCGAAAACTACCCCGGTTATGAAAATATCAGCGGCCCCGACTTGGTCATGAAGTTCACTGACCAGGTCAAGCATTTCGGCGGGCAGATCAAAACCAGCGCCGAGGTCAAGAAACTCCAGCGAAGAGAGGATGGGCTGATCGAGGTTTCGACCGCGAAAGAGACCTTTTTGGGCAAAGTGGTGATTTTGACACCCGGCAGTTCCTATCGCCCCTTGGGCGTACCCGGCGAAGAACAGTTCCGTCAGGCAGGTACAGGCGTCAGCTATTGCGGCACCTGTGATGCGCCGTTTTTCAAGGACAAAGTCGTCGTCGCTGTCGGCGGGGGCAATACCGCCGTCGAGGACACACTGCACTTGGCCAAATACGCTAAAAAAGTGTACATGGTCCATCGTCGACAGGAGTTTCGTGCTACGCCGGTGCTTGTGGAGGAATTGATGGCCGCTGTCAACAAACCCGACAGCAATCTTGAGCTCAAACTGGATTCCGTCGTGACATCTATCGAAGGCGAGGACAAGGTCCAAAAAGCCATTCTTAAAAATGTTAAGACGGATGCCGCCGAAGAAATCGCCTGTGACGGTGTCTTCATCTTTGTTGGCATGATCCCGAACACCGGTTTTCTGGAGGGTTTCACAGATCTGACCGACAGCGGATTCATCCAGTGCGATCCGGCCTATTTACGGACAAAGGTGCCCGGCGTCTTCGTCGCTGGAGATTGCCGGATCGGTGCCGCGATGCAGTTGGTGACCGCGGTAGCCGATGGCGTCAATGCGGCG
>CALKKA010000030.1 GCA_937995495.1 uncultured Phycisphaerae bacterium | reverse complement strand
GTCTTCGCAGCCCTCATGGACCAATTGACAGCATCGACCGGATTGCCCTCATAAAAAGCTGTCCAGGCCTGCAAAAGCATATACTCCCCCTTCTGCGCGTCATCAAAGGCCCAGCCGTTCCGCTTGTTCTCGTCAAGCAGTTGGCGTGCCTGCTCGATCGCCGCCGCCTCGGGCTCCTGATTCATCGAAACCTTTTCCAAGATTCCCGTTAAGGCATCGCTCAGCTCAGAAAAAGATTTTGTTGCCTCCTGACGCATTTTTTCCTTCTGCAAATCCTTCTCGGATGTGCCGGCTTCACGATCCCCATTATTCCTGCGGGGCCGCTCGGCAGCAGCCGTCGATAATACCGCCAGCATAACCAGCAACAAATAAACGACTGCATGTTTTGTGAGATTGTGATAATTCATTGCTTTTTTCCTTCAAACACCTTGGTAATAATGAAAGATAACTGTTCTGCTATTCTACCATCGACAGAGATTAACGGGAAGAAAATCTTGCTAATTTCCCCTTTTGCGATGACTCATACCGTTATTGTGTACCCGAAAACAAAAATTGACTTTTTCGCCGAGTCGGCGTAATATGATGCTAAGTATTTGTAGAAACTAACGTTTTGGGAAGATCGCAATGTTCACAGGAATCATCGAAACCGTTGGAATCATTAAGCAGGTCCAGCCAAGCGGCAACCAAATGCGCCTGTCGATCGACCTGAACCGCATTGCTGATGGAACCCGCTTAGGTGACAGCATCGCCGTCAACGGTGTATGCCTGACGGTCAGCCGCCTAAACGGAACCACTTCTGAATTCGATGTCAGCACCGAAACCATCGAGAAGACGACCCTGACCAAACTTAAAAATGGCTCATCGGTCAATCTGGAACGCGCAATGAGTGCCCAGGGCCGTTTCGGCGGACACATCGTCCAGGGTCACGTCGATGGTCTGGGGAAGATTGCGGCCGTCCAAAAGCAAGCCGACTATGCCCAGTTCCGCTTCGAGGTTCCGAAAGAACTGCTGGCCCAGGTCGTCCTGAAAGGTTCGATTGCCGTCGACGGAGTCAGTGTCACAGTGGCCAAGCTGGATGCGGCCGGTTTTGAAGTCGCTGTCATCCCCACGACCTTGAAAGAAACAACCTGGCATCAATCGAAAGTAGGTGATGCCGTCAATATCGAAACAGACATCCTTGTTAAGATCACCCAGAGGCAACTTGCAGCCATGCTCCCCGATTCCGACGGTTTAACGATCGACAAGCTAAGAGAACATGGCTTCTGACAATGGACGCCTCACCCAAAAATCTGATCGGCAATGAGATTGTCATTGGGATCACAATGGGTGACCCCGGCGGGATCGGCCCGGAGATCGTGGTCAAGGCATTGAGCGATCCGATGATCCGGCGGCTAGCCAAGTTCATTATTTTCGGATTGGATGAACAACTTGAATACGCTGCCGATCTGGTCGAAGTTGAACCCTTTTGGATGCGGCATCCCCATGAAAAGATCAGCCGCAACTATCCGCGTCAGGTGGTCGTCGCCGACTACGATGAATACTCCGTGCCCGCCTGGGTCCATAATCCCACACGCACTTCGGGCGAGGCCTCAATGCGGTTCTGTGTGGACGCCATCGATGCTGCCAGAAAAGGGCTGATTGACGCGGTGGTAACAGCCCCTATCAGCAAGACAAGCTGGAGCCATGCTGAAAGCCCGTGGACAGGACATACCGAAATGCTGGCCGCCCAATGCAAGTCGCCGCGAAAAGTAATGATGTTTGTCGCCGGACCGCTCAAGCTGGCGCTGGCAACGATCCACGAATCCCTTTTTGATATCCGACACAAATTCACCATCGGCTGTGTGTTTGAGCCAATCGACCTGCTCAACGACGCACTGAAGGATTATTTTGGGATCTCCAAGCCGCATATCGCCATTGCGGGCCTGAACCCTCATGCGGGAGAAGACGGGCAGTTTGGCGACGAGGAACAGCGGATCATCCGCCCGGCGATTCTGTTGGCGCAGGAGGCGGGGATCGATTGCAGCGGCCCCTACCCCGCGGATACGCTGTTTTACCAAGCCGCGCAGGGCCAGTATGACGGTGTTGTCGCGATGTACCACGACCAGGGACTGATTCCGATCAAGATGGTGGCCTTCGATAAAGCCGTCAATGTGACCATCGGCCTGCCGATCGTCCGCACCTCGCCAGGACACGGAACCGCTTTCAATATCGCAGGCAAAGGTGTCGCCAATCCCAATGCCATGAAAGAGGCCATCCGTGTGGCCATCCAAATGGCCAAAGCAAAAAAAGAATTAGAACATTCAGAGACACAACCCCATGCAAACCAAGCAGGACATTGAGCGGCTGCTGGCGGGCGCCGGCACACAACCCAAACACCGGCTCGGTCAGAATTTCCTGATCGATCTGAACCTGATGCGCATGCTGATACAGACCGCACATCTCAACGAGCAGGATGTCGTTTTGGAGGTCGGCACGGGGACCGGCTCATTTTCTCAAGGCATCGCAGCACAGTGCGGCCGACTCATCACCGTCGAATATGACACCACCCTGTTCAATATCGCCAAAAGCCAGTTCAGCAGATTCGGCAACATCATCCAATTCAACATGGATGTGCTTGAAAACAAGAACGCCATCCAGCAGGAGGTGCTCGACGCCGTAGAAAGTGCCCGCGATGAATTCCGGGGTCGGTTTCTGCTGGTGGCCAACCTGCCTTATAATGTTGGCTCCAGTGTCATGGCGAATCTGATCTCCGGGCCGGTCACTGCCGATGGAATGTTTGTAACGATTCAGAAGGAAGTGGCCGACCGTATGGCCGCGTCGCCCTGCAATGCTGACTATGGAACGCTGAGTATTCTGATGGGCGCAACGGGAACCGTTCGTGTGCTGAAAAAGCTCCCGGCCAGCGTCTTCTGGCCTCGGCCGCAGGTCGAATCAGCGATGGTCAGCTTCCGGCGGGACAAAAAAAAGGCCCGCGAGATTCACGACATGCAGACCTTCCGTGAGATCATCAACCTGTTCATGGGCCACCGCCGCAAGATGCTCAAGGCCTGCACAAAATTTGCCGCGGGCAACCTGGAAAAAGTGCGGCACTGGAACGATGTCTTTGACGAAGCGGTCGTGGACCCTCACAAGCGCCCCGAAGAACTCACCCCCAAGGAATATATCAACATCGCCAACCTCTGCTACGAACAGACCCGCTGAGATCAAGTTAAAGAGTCCCTCAAAAGCGATTCAGATGAGATAGACACTGTATGGCATTATTCGGATTACAGGATGTTAACACCGGCTATGGTGGCCCCCCGCTATTGGAGCACATGGACTTTCAGATCGAACGCGGTGATCACATCTGCCTGCTTGGCCGCAATGGTGTGGGCAAATCGACACTGATGAAACTGATTTGCGGCGAGCTGGAGCCCGAAAGCGGGATTATTACAAGGGCGCCGTCGCTGTCGATCACCTCCCTGTCGCAGGTCGTCCCCATCGGACTGGCAGGAACCGTCTTCGATGTCGTGTCCGAGGGGTTGGGGCCGCGCGGCAAACGCCTTTCTGAATATCATCTGCTTAGCCATCGCATCGCCACTGAACCGCACAACGAAACGTTGCTGACACAACTGGACAAACTGCAGCACACCCTCGACATGGAAGGTGGATGGCAGCTGAATCATCGTGTTGAGATGATCATTGAAAAGATCAAACTGGATGCCGATGCCCAAGTGGATACGCTTTCAGCCGGTATGAAACGGCGTGTCCTGCTGGCCCAGGCCATCGTTCGCGAGCCGGACATCCTGCTGTTGGATGAACCGACCAATCATCTCGATATCGAAGCGATCAGATGGCTGGAGGAATTCATGTCGCAGTACAGCGGGACATTCATGTTCGTCAGCCATGACCGGGCCTTCGTAAAAAAACTCGCCACACGCATCATCGAATTGGACCGCGGGCGGCTGACCAGTTATGACTGCAGTTATGAAACATATTTAGCTCGTAAAGAAGCCGCACTGAACGTCGAGGCGGTCGAAAATGCCCTGTTTGACAAGAAGCTGGCCCAGGAAGAGATTTGGATACGCAAAGGCATCAAGGCCCGGCGCAGGCGCAATGAAGGCCGGGCGCGGACCCTCAAGAAAATGCGAGAAAGCAGGAGTCGACGCAAAGAACTCACCGGCACCGTCCGTATGCAATTGCAGGACAACCAACTCTCGGGCAAACTTGTGATCAAGGCCAAAGACATCGCATTCGCCTTTACGCCGGGCCAACCGATCGTCCAGGCGTTTTCGACGATGATCATGCGGGGTGATAAAATTGGCATCATCGGGCCTAACGGATCCGGTAAAACAACACTGCTGCGGGTCCTGCTGAAGGAACTAACCGCCCAAGACGGCACCGTTCGTCACGGCGTCAACCTCGAAGTGGCGTATTTCGACCAGTCGCACGCACAGCTTGACGGCGAGAGATCTGTCTATGAAAATATAGCCGACGGCAGTGAGACGCTTACCATCAACGACACCCCACGCCACATCATCGGTTATCTGCAGGATTTTTTGTTTACGCCCGACCAGTCCCGCAGTTCGGTGGCCAATCTTTCCGGCGGTGAACGCAATCGGCTCTTGCTGGCACGGTTGTTTGCACGGCCGTCGAATGTCTTGGTGCTCGATGAGCCCACTAACGACCTTGATATGGAAACGCTGGACCTGCTGGAAGAATTTCTTCTGAATTATCCGGGAACGGTGTTGCTCGTCAGCCACGACCGCGCCTTTCTCAATAATGTGGTCACGAGCACCTTGGTGCTGGAGGGGGATGGAGTGGTGAAGGAGTATGTGGGTGGATATGATGATTGGCTCAGACAGAGTCAGGGAACCCTCCAGGCACAGCCGCAAAAAACAACTCCCAAAAAAACGGCGACAAAACATAAATCGGGGCAGCGGCGTAAACTGTCGTTCAAAGAAAAGAACGAACTCGAGGCCCTGCCGCAACTGATCGAAACACTGGAGACCGAACAGCAGCAATTACATGATGGGATGGCGGATCCTGATTTTTATAAAAAAGGGGCGGATGTCGCTGCTGCAGCGGGGAGACTGGAAGAATTAAAAGAAAAACTGGAAAACGCCTACGCCCGCTGGCAAACGCTGGAAGACCTTCAATCGTGATCTTTAGAACAAAGACTCATCGGCCGGACACGAAACTTTTTTTGAGCATCCAGCTTTAGGTGTTTATTTAGACATCGTTTGTTCGGCAACAGTTTCCCCTCCATGCACTCGGACGGTGAGTTGACCGTTATTTCCAAAGAACCGTCATCACTGAACACCCATAAAAGACCTGTGTCCGGTTCAATAGCAATTCCTTCCGGCGTAAACGGTGGATCGCTTTGGGGCCATTGATACAGTTTTTGAGGATTACGATTAAAATCGCCTTCCCAAGAATATAGAGCCGGAGCGATCTCCTGATCAACGCCTCCGGCAAGAATGAAATACTGTTGATGAATCCCGCTGTACTCCATGCCTCGAATGGCCCGTCCTTCAAGATCCCAAAAAAGGAACTGGCCAAAATCAGGCGGGTTTAGTTTGTCGATCATTTCCGCTGGGTTTTTCAACTCGAAAATGATCGCGTGAGGTCGGCTTTGACCATCGGGCGTAAAGAG
>CALKKA010000029.1 GCA_937995495.1 uncultured Phycisphaerae bacterium | reverse complement strand
TTTATCAATGACAAGCAGGATAAACCCATCGGTATATGGCAGCATATCGGCCGCCGTCCCATCGCCGCATTTGGAAACTCCGATGGTGATTTTCAGATGCTGGAGTGGACAACCGCTGCATCAGGGCCTCGACTGGGTCTGATCGTTCATCATACAGACGCTAAGCGGGAATGGGCTTATGACCGGGAATCGTCGATCGGCCGATTAAACCGCGGTCTGGATGAGGCTCAAGAGCGCGGTTGGATTATTGCGGACATGGAGAAAGACTTCAAGTTTGTTTTCCCATTTGAATTGGAAAATTAACCTAATTATATAAATATGAAACAGAATAGGCCGTCCTGTGGAGTCAACCAGAGGCGGCTTTTTTCTGTTTTGGCATGATTTCTGTAGCAAATGAACAGAGATGCAGATAATTCGTATTAATCCTGTCCGGATTCTCTAAATGGAAGGGCGGAAAACGATGTCGAAAAAGAGATTTCATTATGATGTGATCCATCGGTGGGAGGGGAACCCCATTCTGACCATCGAAGATATCCCGTTTCCGTGCAATACTGTTTTTAATGCTGCATGTGCGAATTACAAGGACGAATATATCCTGCTTTTGCGGGTTGAAGATTTGACGGGACATTCGGTTTTCGCCTTGGCTCGTGGCAAAGATGGGTATCATTTTGATGTTCAGGATGAACCTGTCATGCGGCCGTGTACCGAGCCCGGCTGTTTTATGACGTATGAGAAAAAAGGAATTGAAGACCCCCGTATTACCCAAATCGACGGCATCTATTACATCATGTACACAGCGGTTTCATCATATGGTCCCTTGCTGGCTTTGGCTGAGACCGAAGATTTTGAAACCTTCGAACGCATTGCCCTGATCAGCGAACCGGAAAACAAAGACGGCGTATTATTCCCGGAAAAAATCAACGGCCGTTACGCCCGGCTGGACCGCCCCGTTGCCGGGGGGCTTGCGAATATCTGGATCAGCTATTCCGACGATCTGATTAACTGGGGCGGGAGTCGGTGTGTGATGACCGTCCGTGACGATCATTGGGACAGCTGGCGCATCGGGGCCTCTGCCCAGCCTATTCGCATTGACGGCGGCTGGCTGGTGATCTATCATGGGGTCAAAGCCGCCTCCAGCGGACCGATCTACCGGTTAGGTGCCGTAACACTGGATTACAAAGACCCTTCAAAAGTAATGTGCCGAACGGCGATTCCGATTTTGGCACCCCGGGAATATTACGAGCGGGTGGGAGATGTCAATAATGTGGTCTTTTCATGCGGAGCCATCCTCGAAGATAACAATGAGCTGAAAATTTATTACGGTGCCTCGGACACCTGTATCTGTGTCGGGACCGCTAATGTTAATGAATTAATGCAGTTTTGTACCATCGGACATGAATAAACCGTCTTAAGCCGCAATCGCTCCATAATTTAGTGAACCGTCTATAACGTGGTTCGTACATAACGAAACAATAGACTTGGAGATCTAAGATGCAAAAATTACTTTACATTCAAGCCTCACCCAGGAAAGAACGGTCGAAATCGACTCAGGTCGCGTCCGCGTTTCTGGAAAGTTATCAGAAGTCACATGCAGATGATACGGTTGATACATTGAATATTTTTGAAGAAGACCTTCCGACCTTTGACGGTTTAAAGGTTCAAGCTAAATATACGATCCTTCATGGCAAAGAGCATACGCCCGAAGAAAGACAGGCCTGGGATGCGATCGAGAAAATTATCACTCATTTCAAAAGTGCGGATAAGTATGTTCTTTCGCTTCCAATGTGGAACTTTTCAATTCCTTACAGGCTCAAGCAGTATATCGATATTCTCGTTCAACCGGGATACACTTTTACTTTTGGAGAGAATGGATACGAAGGATTGGTCAAGGACAAACCAGTCCTTGTCGTCTATGCCCGCGGCGGTTCTTTTCCCGAAGGCAGCGAAAGGGGAGCTTTTGATATGCAGAAAAAGTATATAGAGCTGTTCCTTGGATTCATTGGTTTTGAGAATATCCAATCCATTGTCGTTGGGCCAACGCTGCAAGGCGAGCCAATTGATATCCAGACAATGTTAGATGTTTCTATTCAGAAAGCCCGATCTCTCGCCAGCAATTTTTAATCAAGACAGGTTCTGGAATTAACCACAAAAACACGTTCATTCTGTTGTTTCTTTTTTTAATCGCTCAATGGAGCGACCTTGAAGCGAAAGGGGGCGGTGCCATGAGCGTCCAGCCAAAACATACTAATCAGTTGATACATGAAGCGAGTCCTTATCTGCTTCAACACGCCCATAATCCGGTGGATTGGCACCCATGGGGTAACGAAGCATTCACCAAGGCTAAAAAAGACAACAAGCCCATTTTTTTGTCAATTGGCTATTCAACCTGTCACTGGTGTCATGTGATGGCACACGAGAGTTTTGAGAACGAGCGAATCGCAGCGATTCTGAATGAACACTTCATATCCATTAAAGTGGATCGAGAGGAACTGCCCGGCGTCGATGCGGTCTATATGGACTTCGTTCAAAAAACGACCGGATCTGGCGGCTGGCCGATGTCGGTATTCTTGACACCGGATGCCAAACCCTTCTATGGAGGGACCTATTTCCCGCCCGTTGATTCCTACGGCAGACCCGGCTTTGAAACATTATTAACGTCGATCGAAGAAGCATGGCGTAATCGACAAGACGAAATATTGAGATCCTCAGAGCAGCTTACGCAGGCATTACAGGAGAAAGTGCAGACGCAGAGTGAATTGGCCTTGACCGAAGATGCCCTGACGACTACATCCGAGGCCCTTGAGCAGATATATGATTCTCAATACGGCGGATTTGGAAACGCGCCCAAATTTCCTCAGCCGTCGGTGCTGTCATTTCTGTTGATCTATTCGCATCGAACGGAAAATGAGAATGCACTTAGCATGGTCGAAAAAACACTTGAAAAGATGGCTTCCGGCGGCATTTACGATCATTTGGGTGGAGGTTTTCACCGGTACTCCGTCGACCAGAAATGGCTGGTGCCGCATTTTGAAAAAATGCTCTACGATCAGGCTCTGATCAGCCGTGCCTACATACAGGCATTTCAGATCACTCAAAAATCAGCTTATCAACAAATCGCCGAGGAAGTCTTTAAGTATGTTTTGCGGGATATGACGTCGCCGCAAGGGGGTTTCTACAGTGCCGAAGATGCTGACAGCGAAGGACATGAAGGGGTGTTTTATGTGTGGAATCCGAAGCAGGTTGATAAAATCCTGTCCCGCAAAGAACAGGAACTTGTCAAGGCCTATTACGGAATAAGCGATACCGGCAACTTTGAACGAGGCACCAGCATCCTGAATGTCACATCAACCCTTGACGAGGTGGCAAAAGAAATTGATATCGACCCTCATGACACGAAGAAAATTCTGGAATCAGCTGAACAAAAATTATTTCAGGCAAGGGAAAAACGGATTCGTCCGCATCGGGATGAGAAAATCATTGCCGGATGGAATGGCCTGATGATCTCGTCATTGGCCTATGGCGGGGCGGTGTTTAATGAGCCACGATATGTTCAGGCCGCACAGCGCAGTGCGAATTTTGTGATGGATAACCTTGATAAATCGGGGCGATTGAAACGCTACTATGCCCAAGGCAAAGCCCATGAATACGCTGTATTGGACGATTATGCTTATCTGATCCGGGGGTTGATCGACCTCTATCAGGCCGATTTTGACCCAAAATGGTTAGGGCATGCGGTCAAATTGGCCGACCAGATGACCGCGTTGTTCGAAGATGAGAAAACCGGTGGGTTCTATCTGACAGGCAGTGACACACAAAATCTGATCATACGGACCCGGCCGGACTATGATGGGGCGACGCCGAGCGGAAACTCCGTTGCAGCTACTGAATTGATTCGTTTATCCGAATTGACAGGGAATCGAGACTATTTTCTAACTGCTCAGAAGACCCTGATGTTTTTCCAGGAAGATTTGAGAAAGCGGGGCACATCATTGACAGAGTTACTGGCGGCGACTGATTTATGGCTTGGCGCTCGTTCAGAAATTGTGATAGCCGGAAAGCTCCGAGCAGACCCAACACAGAAAATCCTCAAAAGTCTTCGCGGGCATTTTCTTCCAAGAACAGTCATATTAGTCAGAGATCCAGAAACAAACGCTCAGGAACTGGACCAGATCGCTGCCATCGTCAAAGCTCATGATCCGATAGAAGGAAAGGTCACGGTTTACCTGTGCGAGGATTTTGTGTGTAAAAGTCCAATGACTGAGTATGATGCATTTCTCAAAGCAATCAAAGAACTACAGTAGAGCGAGACGGTTAGTCTTTATGCCCTATTTTTAGTTCGGAGCCGTCGAGCAAACGTTTGATATTGGTTTTGTGCCGCACGACGATTAGCAAGGCCATACCCGAAGCGACCGCAATCAGCGGCCATAGCTGGTCAATTCCCCATGACTCCAATATAATTGTGAGGGCTGTCAGCGTGATCGGAAAACTGATTGCTGCGAGGATAGATGACAGTGATACAGTTCGCCAGATCAACAGTGTGACCAACCAGATCACAAACGCTCCAATCCCACAAAATGTAAAATAGGGCCATAATCCCAACACAATCCCTAAACTGGTGGCGACACCTTTGCCGCCTTTGAATTTCAGGTACACCGGGAATACATGCCCCAATACTGCCGCACAACCCACCAACAGCCACAGGGCCAGCGATGCCGGACTGGCAGTTTTTACATCAACAAGGTCCAGCATGGGCACGAGCAACATCGGGATTAACCCTTTTAGTACATCCAGCAAAAGGCACGGATACCCCCACTTTTTACCCAGAGCTCGGGTTGCATTCGTGGCGCCAATATTCCCCGATCCGAGCAGTCGCAGATCTTTTCCATGTGCCTTTCCGATTAAAAAACCAAACGGCACGGCACCTAAAAAGTATGCAAAAATGATTAGAATAAGAAATGATATATCCATGCTTAGAATTTGCTTCCTATTATCTTCTGTGCCATTTCAAAAACATGCTCCACCGTAATCGATTCCATGCACAAGTGCTGCGTCTGTTTGCAAACGGGCTTGTCACACGGTACACAGGGGGCTACGCCGAGAATCTGAATTTCTTTGTCATGTTCGGTTTGTGTCCACAGCGGATTATTCGGGCCAAATAGCGACACAACGGGTTTATCCAGCGCAATTGCAATATGCCGCGGGCCGGTATCATTGGTAATAACCAAGTCGGCAAGTGAGTAGAGGGCTTTTAACCGACCACCGCTTAATGAGGTATATCCTAAATTGACGGGTTCAGAAACTGCCTGCTGACAGATTGACTCTGCAATTTTGACTTCTTGTTTGATTGGGGAGACTGAAAGAATGACCGTTGCGTGATAGGTATCATAGAGCATGTCGACCAGTTGAGCATAGCGCTCGATGGGCCAGAGCTTGCTGGGACCAAATGCTCCGCCAGGGACAAGGATTACCAGCGGTCCGGCCAGCGATTTCAGTTGCGGCAGTGTTTCCAGCACTGCCTCTTTGTCTTCAGTGCGAATAGAGAGTTCCGTTTTTTTATTATCCGAGCTGCCGCCTAAATGCGTGGCGATCTTGAGATAATACTCAATCATCGGGGCGGGCTGAAACGCTCCCTTATCATTTCGTAAAGGATTGATCCGGTCGGTTAACAGCAGAGACCGTCCCTCACGGGCATACCCGATCCGGCGACCAATCCCGGCCAACCAAACGACCAATGCCGAGCCAAATGAACTTTTTAGGGTAATAGCTACATCAAAATGGTTTGCCTTGATTTGCCGGACTGTGTTCAGAGAATTTTTTTCAAGATCGATCCAGTCGTCACAAAACGGACTCGGCGAAAGAACCTGCCGGGTAAATGCGGGGCCGAGGAATGTAATGGAAGCGCTCGGGAAGAGGCGACGAAATTCACGTAGAGCCGGCGTTGCCATAATGGCGTCGCCCAGCGGCGAGGGAAGCCAGATTAAAATCTTTTGTGAAGTCATAGACGCCCTAATCCCTAGAGTGCATCATCAGCAACGCAATTACAATAAGCTGCAGGGCGATGGAGTAGCCGATCATAATCACAACCGGTTCTCCTCCGATTTTCGGGCTGAGCCAGAAACCAAGACTGATGATCAAACAAAACACAGCAATGACTTGGAGCATTAGTGACAGTAATTTGAATACAGAGAATTCCTGATACAATCCCTCGCGGTCTTTGCGTTTTAGCCGGAGAGCAATTTCTTCAAGAAGATGATGTGTTTCGCTGATAGGTTCAGCTGGTTGCGGTGCTTCCGCACGGTTTTTAGCGGTATAAACCTTCGCCGACTCCGGTGCGGTTGCTTGGGATTCTTCTTCTGATGCGGCTTCCGTTTCTGTTTTCGTTTCCGGCGCAGCAAGGGGTGCTACTTCCTCAACGACTGCTTCAAGTTCCGTGTGTGGCGGGTGAATAGAGTCCTTCGCTTCCGGCTTATCGGATAGGGTTTGGTTTGCTGGTTCAGGGTCGGACGATTCGCTTGAATCATCTGAGCCTTGACTCTGTTCGGGTGTTTGTTTGACGGACTTTGCCTTTTGATGGAACTCGTACATCCGAATAATATTGACGGCCTCTCTCAGATTAACGGCTTTTCGGTCCGGTTCCGCATCGGTCTTCTTTTTCTCGCGGATCTTTCCGGGTACATCAACAAGGATGGTATGACAACCTGCAACTTTACCCGCCTGGATGTCTCGATACGAATCGCCGATCATCCAGGACTGTGTCAGATCAATATCGAGGTCTTCTTCAGCCTGAAAAAACATCCCGGCGTTCGGTTTTCGCAGGTTGCTTTCGACACTGAAATCCTTCACCTCGCCATCCGGATGATAAGGGCAGTAGTAAAGCCTGTCGATCATGGCGTTGTCAGCGGCGAGTTGTCTTCTCAACTCCTGATGGATTTCTTCAAGCTGTTCCTCTGTAACAAATCCCCGGGCTACGCCGGACTGATTGGTGATGACAACCAACAGGTATCCCATTTTCTTCAATTGTTTCAGTGCCTCTGCGGCACCGGGTATCAGTCGAAGTTGTTCAGGGCTTCGGATATAACCAGGATCATCGACAATCGTATCGTCGCGGTCAAGAAATACAGCTTTGTGTGCCATCATTCATCCTTCTGATCGGTTGTCCCGTTCAATCCCTTTAGCTTATTGATGGTTTGGGTGGAGCTTTTGCCATCCAGCAGAGGGGCCAGTTCCACACGCCCGCCGCAGGACTCAACGAATTCTCTTCCGATGACCCCCTTATCTCCCCAGTCTGCGCCTTTGACAAGAATGTCCGGGCGAACCTGTTTGATCAGTTCCAGTGGATCGAGTTCATCAAAGATCGTGATGTAATCAATGCTTTCCATCGCCGCCAGTACCGCAGCGCGGTCGTGCTGGTTGTTGACGGGTCGTTCGGGGCCTTTGAGTTGCCGGACGGAGTTATCGCTGTTGAGTCCCAAAACGACAATGTCGCCCCGGTCCTTACAAAATTTCAGATATTCAATATGTCCCCGGTGCAGAACATCGAAACAGCCGTTTGTAAAAACGATCGTATCTTTTTGCTGCCGGTGGTAGTCCAGATGCTTAACAAGTTCTTCGACATCATGAATTTTCCCCGTTTTGCCCTGATGTGTCGAGATGATCTCATTGACAATCTCATCGACGCTGACGGTGGCAACACCGAACTTCTCAACTTCGAGGCCGCTGGCAATGTTCGCCAGTTGGAGTGAGGTTTCCTCATCCTGTCCGGCGGCAAGCGCCACTGCGAGCATTGCCAGCATCATATCACCGGCACCGGTCACGTCATAGACAGTCCGAGGCAGGATTGAAAGTTGTTTGGCCATATCCTGCGTTCGCAGATAGGCACCTTCTTTATCCAGCGTAATGACCACTGCGTCTAGATCCAACTGTTCCCGCAATTGGAGAGATGCCCTTTCCGCATCAGCGATTGTTCCGATCTCAAAGCCTACCGCATGAGAGGTTTCTTTGCGGTTGGGTGTGATAAGCGTTGCGCCGGAAAATTTACAGTAATCATGGTCTGCTGGCGGATCGACGAGTATTTTTTTGCCCGCTTTATGGGCCAGCGTAATCAATTGCTGGCAAAAAGCCGGTTCCAAAAGTCCCTTGTTGTAGTCTTGTAGGCAGACGACATCACACTGGCTCAATTGCTCCTGATAAACTTCAAGCAGTCGCTGGTAATCAACTTCCGCCAGTGGTTCGGTGCTTTCATCATCCACACGCAATAGTTGCTGACGATGCCGATGCTGTGCCAGACCGACGATCCGCTCTTTAGTGATAGTGGGGCGTCCCTCGATTTCAATGAGGCCGCTCGTTTCGGCGCCGAGTTCTTTCAGGATGTCCCTCAGCTTTCGGGCATTGGTGTCATTGCCGATAATACCGATACAAAAGCATTGTGCCCCCAGCTTTGTGACATCGGCGGCAACAGATGAGGCGCCACCGCCGGCGTATTCACGACGAACGACTTTGAGCACCTGTACCGGGGCCTCCGGGCTGATGCGCAGGGCATCCCCGTAGATATAGCTGTCCAGCATAAAGTCGCCGACCAGCAACACCTTTGGCGAGCCAAGATGCGTAACAGCTTTTAATAGGTTCGTGTAATTCATTCGTTTTCCGTTCTGTTTTCCTTTGATGGGTCAGCGAACAGATTATCTATCAAAGGCGTTATTTTATCAAATCCCTCAAGAAAGTCCAGTTCCATTGCCAGATAGGCAAAAACTACATCTTCCTCCTCCGGCGACAGCAGGGCGGTTTTGACCCAGTCTTTTTGTGTACACAAAATCATCTCGGCTCTGCAGGAAAGCGCCCGTTCAAAAATTTGTCTCATTTCTTCCCGTGTGTAGGCGTGGTGGTCGTCAAAGATTTGGGTGTCTGCCAAAGACAAGCCATTCTGCTCAAGGCATCGGAAAAAGGCGTCCGGGTTTCCAATGCCGCAGAACGCGAAAATCTTTTTGCCGCTGAGCTCTTCCAGATCGAGTTTTTCATTCTGAAAGGTGACTGCGCCGGTGTGTTTATGGGCGGCCTTGGCAACAGGGATGTTTGGTGCGATCTTTTGAATTTCTTCTTCAAGTTGCCGCATTTGTTCCATGTCGGCTTGGTCGAATCGTGTGATGATCACCGCATCGGCGCGGGACAATCCACTTTTTGGTTCTCGAAGCAGCCCGGCGGGCAAAACGCGTCCGTAACCAAACGGACAGGTCGCATCAACCGCGATGATATCCAGATCGCGTTTGAGTCTCCGGTGCTGGAATCCGTCATCCAAAACAAGTGCCTGTGCCTGATGGGAAGAGACAGCCTTTTGTGCCCCAGCGAGGCGGTTGGGATTGACGATGACATCGGTGTCGAGACAGGCCCGAGCCAGCAGGGCGGGTTCATCGGTGATCTGATCTGGGGCGGTTTTGTAGCCCCGTGTGAGGATGGAGCAGTGCAGTCCCTTATCCTGCAGATAATTGCACAGCCAGATTACCAGCGGTGTTTTGCCCGTGCCGCCGGTGGTGATGTTGCCAACGCTGATGACGGGAACACCCGCGGCATGAGAGCGAAGAATGCCGATTGCATACAACAGATTCCGCCCGCGCATCACCAGCCCATATGTCAGGGCTACTGCGCCGAGAAAAAAACGCAATATGCCGACCCCGGGACGCTGATTCTGCCCGGAAACAATCCTTCGATAGGCGTCATGATTCAAACAGATGTTCCTGTAAATCCAGAGCTTCTCATGCCGAAAATTCTAATCGTCTTCCACGGCGAAATATCTTAAAGAACTCCTAAGTCAATGTCAATTCAAATGATAAGGCCTGCCGGGCTGCATTTATGGCATTACATTGCGTCAATAATATCATTAAAGGCTTTGCTGGGACGCATTTGTCGGGCCGTCAGTTCAAAATCCGGCAAATAGTATCCGCCAATATCGACTGACCGTCCCTGTGCGGCGAGCATTTCCTGAGTGATTTTGGCCTCATTTTCTTCAATTGCTTTTGCCGCGTCTTCAAAAGTCGCCCGAAGCGAAGCGTCCTTATCTTGGGTGGCCAGTGCCTGTGCCCAGTACATCGCCAGATAAAATGTACTCATCCGGTTGTCAATTTCGCCGACCTTGCGAGACGGTGATTTGGCGTTTTCAAGATACTTACTGATGGCTTCACTGAGTGCTGCTGCAAGAATCGCTGCTTTTTCATTCTCGGCCTTCTGGGCGATGAGCTCAAAAGATGGTACCAAAGCACAGTATTCACCCAGCGAATCCCACCGCAGGTGTCCTTCCTGAAGGAACTGCTGAACATGCTTGGGAGCCGATCCGCCGGCACCGGTTTCAAACAACCCGCCGCCGTTCATCAGCGGAACAATCGACAGCATCCGGGCGCTGGTGCCCAGTTCAAGAATTGGGAACAGGTCGGTCAGGTAGTCACGTAAAACATTACCTGTGACGGAGATCGTGTTCTGTCCCTTGCGGACACGGTCCAGTGAGAACTGCATCGCATCCTGCGGAGCCATAATATGAATCTCGAGACCTGCCGTATCGTGTTGCGGCAGATATTCATTCACTTTCTTGATAATCTGTGCGTCGTGTGCCCTGT
>CALKKA010000028.1 GCA_937995495.1 uncultured Phycisphaerae bacterium | reverse complement strand
TAAAAATTGTCTGGGCCCCGGGGCGGATCTTTTTGACCCGCAGAGCGCCCTGGACATCAATTTCCAGAATCACGATCCGCCCGACGGCCAACGCCTCATCCACCGGCCCTTTCGGCGTTCCGTAGTAATTGCCGAAGACCTCCGCGTATTCGAGAAACGCATCATTGGCAATCATATCTTTAAATTCAGCTCGCGGCAGGAAATTATATTCATGACCCTGCTGTTCCGTCTCAGACTGAGGGCGGGTGGTCGAGGAAACGCTCAAAAAAGCGTCTAGTTTCTCAACGACCTGTTTGCAGATCGTACTCTTGCCGACACCTGAGGGGCCGCTGATAATTACTATGTTTTTCTGTTTTTGGGATTCTGTCATGGTTACTTTGCGATTACTATTCAACATTCTGAACTTGTTCTTTGATCCGGTCAATCGCGCATTTCATTTCGATGACCGACTGGTTGATCGTCGTGTCCGAACTCTTACTGCCAATGGTATTGGCCTCCCGCAGCATTTCCTGCGTCATAAAGTCCAGCCGCCGTCCGACCGCGCCGCCTGTTTGGCAGCATTTTCGAAACTGCTCAAGGTGTGCTGTCAGCCGTGACAACTCTTCGGCGATATCGCTGCGATCGGCAAAAACCGCCACCTCACGCGCCAGCAAATCCTGATCGATATTCAACTGTGCCTTGGCTAGTAACCGATCGACACGATCTTTGAGTCGGGCATGATATTCCTCAACCACACCTTCGACACGGCCCCGAACGATTTCGAGATTTTCCGCGATCCGGTCCAGATTCGCGAGTAAGTCGGCGGTTACTGATTTACCTTCTTCGATGCGAGACTGCTTCAATAACTCCAGAGCTTCATTCGTCAGCGACAGAATAACCTGTCGCATTTTTTCCATGTGAGCCTGGTCGGGAACAACCGGTTGGACAACCCCCGGCAGCGACAGCATTGATGCCAGATCGATCCGGCTGTGGCCGTCACCATCGCCGAGCAGATCGTTGAGACGCCGGACATAGGTCCTCATTGCGTTTTCGTCAATATCAAAAAAAGCCTTGCCGGAGATGTTTTTCATCCGCAGCGTGTAGCTGACCGTGCCCCGGTGAATCGAATCACGATGCAGTCGCTCAATCTCACCTTCCAGATAGGCGGCAATATCAGGTATTCTGATCTGTGCCTTAAAATAGCGATTGTTTACCGAGCGAACTTCGACGGTATAAACAACCCCGTCCACCTCGGAACACCCCTGGCCAAATCCTGTCATACTGCAAATCATGCGCAGTGCCCTTCGCGTTTATTCGGTTGTTTCAGTAGTTACTTCTGCGGCAGCTGGTTCGGGGATGCTTTCGACCTCGTCCACAACAGCATCAACCGTCTCATCGACAGGTGCTGTTGTGTCTGCCTCTGCGTCTTCAACGACGGGTTCGACATCCGTAATCGGCGCCGTCAGAGGAGCATCAGGACCCGACAGTGTAGAACTGGTACCCGAAGGACGCATGAATTTGCCCATCAGCACGGCCAACACCAAAAAGGCCGCAACCAGTGAGATGGTGACCCATGTCAAAAAGTCGCCGGTCTTGGTGCCGAGCAAGCTTCCTGCTCCGCCGCCGCCAAACGCAGCTCCCAGGCCGCCGCCTTTACCTTTTTGCAGCAGAATGATCAGAATCAATGCCACACAAAGAAAAATGAACAGTGCGACGATTAAATTACCTAACAACGAAAGTGCAAGCATAAGAGCCATTTTTGATCCTCAAACTAAAAAGCCAACGTTATATTTGTTTGTGCCTTCAGGCAATGGTTTTGATCATTGCGGCAAAATCTTCAACTTTTAAACTGGCGCCACCGACGAGTAGACCGTCCACATCCGGTTGTGCCATCAGTTCGGCGGTGTTGCTTGGTTTGGCCGAACCGCCATACTGGATCCGTATCGCCTGTGCGATCTCGTTGCCATACAGTTCTGTCAGCAGCCCGCGAATCATCGCATGGACCTCTTGGGCCTGTTCTGGTGTGGCCGTTAATCCGGTGCCAATGGCCCAAACCGGCTCATAGGCGACCGTTACCGCCTGAACGCTTTCAGCACAGATACCTTCAAGGCCGTTTTTGATCTGACTGGCAACCACTTCATTGGTGGTGCCGCCCTGACGGTCTTCCAGTAGTTCGCCCACGCAAAAGATCGGTAAAAGGCCACCGCTGATCGCCGCTGATATCTTTTTGTTAATCATCGCATCGGTTTCGCCCATTACATGTCTCCGTTCGGAGTGGCCGATGATGGCGTAGGCACAGCTTGTGTCCTTCAGCATGGCACAACTGATCTCACCGGTAAACGCTCCCTTTTCCTCAAAATAAACATTCTGCGAACCGAGTGCGACATTGGAAGCACTCAACGCTGCAGCGACCGATTGCAGATAAACAAACGGCGGACACACTGCGACATCCACGGTATCGACGCTGCTAAGTTCCTTTGCAAGGCCTGCGGCAAGAGCAACAGCGCCAGCGCTGTCAGTATTCATTTTCCAGTTACCGGCAATAAACGGCTTTCTCATTTTTGTCTCCAATTAGTCAAAAGATTTAATCGTTCATAAAATTGAAGCACTCCGAGGAAAACTCCCCAGCACCGAAAGCTGTAAGCAATGTTGCTTGGCTTCGGCTAATGCTTTTTTAACACTGTCATCTTCTCTGTGGCCCAGGAAATCGACAAAGAAGTAGTATTCCCATTCACGTTTTTTATTGGGTCGTGAGCCAATATTGGTCATGTTGATGCCATACTGCTGGAACACATTCAGCACATCTACCAAGGCGCCCGTCTTGTGTGCGGTACTAAAAAGGACGACTGTTTTGTCGTCACCGCTGGGCTTGGAGTCTTCTTTGCTGATGATCAGGAAGCGGGTCACATTGTTCGATACATCCTCAATGTTCTGGCATAAGATGTTGAGCCCATAAATCTCAGCGGCGATGGTCGACGCGATTGCTGCCGAACCGAGCTCGCTCATCGCCATTTGGGCCGCTTTCGAGGACGAAGCAACCGAAACAATTTCGGTGCCTTTGAAAGTTGAGGCAAGCCAGTTACGGCACTGGGCGAAAACCTCCGGCTGAGAATAGATACATCTGATCTCGCTCATTGCACAATTAGCCATCAGATTATGATGGATCGCCATATTGGCTTCGGCGCAAATCATCGCATTTGTCTCAACGAAGGCATCCAGCGATTCACGAATGCCGCCGCCGGCGCTGTTTTCAATGGGTACGATCCCAAAATCACAGTGACCCTTGCTGACTTCTTCAAAGATACCACGAATGTCAGTGAGTGCTTCATAGTCCACGCTCTGACCGAACTTCAGAATCGCGGCATTATGCGAAAAACTTCCCTTGGGTCCCAGGTAACCGATCAGCAAAGGCCGCTCCAGGGCGAATGAACCGCTCATGAGTTCACGCCAAATTGCCATCAGAGTCTTGTCCTGCAGGGGGCCTTTGTTCATGTCTGCGATCTTGTCCAGAACCGCTTTTTCGCGATGGGGTACATAGATCGGGGCAGAATCGGCTTGTTTGAGCTTGCCGACTTCAACCACAACCTGCGCGCGATCGTTGATCAGCTCGACGAGCCGTTCATCAATTGAATCGATTTTCTTACGCAGTTCTTCCAGAGACATTATCGTAAACCTGTATTATTCGCTTCCGACCTCATGATAGACCTTCCCCGCATTAGCGGAAAGGACTTAATTACCAAAACCGGTCGCATTCGTCAATGAAAATAAGCCATGAAAGGGGGTTAGCGGCAAATTTTTGACAGAAAAACAAGGAATGATGGATTTTCTGGGCTTCGATTCGAAAATTCCGATTATAATGAGCCCAACTTTATGGAACAGTATCGATATACCATATTCAGGACACAATGGGGTTGGTTCGGCCTGCTGGGCGGCGAACAGGGGTTGGTTCGCACATGCCTTCCGGTTGCCCATAAAGAGGCCGTCCAAAGCCGGTTGCTGTCCGATATTCCCAACGCAGAACGGTCAAAAAAGGCTTTTTCAGTGCTAAAAAATGCGATTGAGGATTATTATAAGGGTTCGCCAGCCGATTTTGGCAATGTCGAGGTGTATCTAGGAGACACCAGCGATTTCCAGCGGAAGGTTCTGACCACGCTTCAGACGATAAGCTATGGCGAAATGATTAGTTATAGTCAATTAGCCAAATTGGCTGGCAGCCCGAAGGCCGCGCGGGCGATTGGAATGGTAATGGCCCAAAACCCGCTGCCGCTGATCATCCCCTGCCATCGCGTCATAAAAGCCGATGGCTCGGTCGGTCAGTTCAGTGCCGCGGGTGGAACCGACACCAAAAAAAGGATGCTCGATCTGGAAAGATCGTGATTAGGGCAGATCCACGTTGACCGATTTTTGAGGGGTGAGGAAGTACAGCCATGCGGCGATGACGGGTCTTTTGAGAATGTCCGCCGCCGCAGTCGCATAAGATCGTATCTGGGGCGTGTATTTTTCGGCCCGCTCATTGATCGCGGCTTCCGCAACGCGATCCGTCTTGAAATCCACGATCACCAGACCGTCTTCGGTCGGGATGATCAT
>CALKKA010000027.1 GCA_937995495.1 uncultured Phycisphaerae bacterium | reverse complement strand
CAGCGATGATTTCGGGATGGCGTATGCGAAGTCACAAATCGCCGCCGGAACAGATCTGCCGATGAAAGGGACGGTCTTTATCAGCGTCAAAGACAGGGATCGAAAACGAGCGGTTGAAGTCGCCCGCAGCCTGCACAAAATGGGCTTTAAGATTCTGGCCACGCGGGGCACCTGCATCGAACTGATCGAGAACAATATCCCCTCAGAGTTTGTTCGCAAAGTCATCGAGGGTCGTCCGAACATCGTGGATGCGATGATCGACGAAAAAGTGGATTTGATCATTAACACGACGGTGGGTGAACAGTCGATCAAGGATTCATTTGTGATTCGCCGGACAGCACTCGACCGGCAGATCCCCTACTTCACGACGATCCGTGGAGCGGCGGCAGCGGCACAGGGGATCGAAACATTGCAAAAACGCCGGATCAAAGTAAAACCGATACAGCTTTATAATAAGTAAGGATAACAATGACAGCGATCTTATTGCTTGAAGACGGAACGACATATAAAGGCAAGTCATTTGGTGCCAAAGGGATCCATTGCGGCGAGGTGGTCTTCAATACCTCGATGAGCGGCTATCAGGAAATCCTGACCGACCCCTCCTATCATGAACAGATCGTCACCATGACCTATCCGATGATCGGAAACTATGGTACGAATTCACTGGATTGGGAATCCCGTAAGCTGTTTTGTGCCGGATTCATCGTCAAAGAAAATTGTGACTATCCGAGCAACTTTCGAAATCAGGACTCGTTGAGTGATTATCTCGAAGCAAACGGCATTGTGGGCCTGGAAGGGATTGACACCCGTTCATTGGTCAAACACATTCGTGAACAAGGTGCGATGCGGGGGATCATCTCGTCAACGGAAAAACGCATTTCCGTCTTGAAGCAGATGCTGGAAGAATACCCCGGACTGGTCGGACGGGATATCGTCAAAAATGTATCGGCAAGGAGAAGATACAAATGGAAAAAGGGTGTCGTCGATGTCATCAAGGATGAAGAACTGCTCCCCAAGACGAAGTATAAAGTGATCGCGTACGATTTTGGCATCAAACAGAACATCCTTCGGCTGCTGCGGTCGCATGGCTGCGAGGTTGAAGTGGTTCCCGCGAAAACACCCGCTGAAAAGGTACTCGCTAAAAAGCCCGATGGCGTCTTTCTGAGCAACGGCCCCGGTGATCCGGCGCCGGTCACTTATGCCGCAGAGAATGTAAAAAAACTGCTTGGGAAAGTTCCCATCTTCGGCATCTGCCTGGGGCATCAGATTTTGTCTCTGGCATTGGGCGGCAAGACCTACAAACTCAAGTTTGGCCACCGCGGAGCAAACCATCCGGTTAAAAATCTTGACTCAGGTGCCATCGAAATTACCAGTCAGAACCATGGCTTTTGTGCGGACCTGGAATCCTTTAAGGGCTTGGATGTGGAAATGACCCATCTGAACCTTAACGACAATACCTGCGAAGGGATTCGGTCCAAAAAGCTGAGGGCCTTTTCGGTGCAGTACCATCCGGAGGCATCGCCGGGACCCCATGATTCCCAGTATCTCTTCGCCCAGTTCACCGATTGGATGAGCGGAAAAATATAAACTGATCACGATTCAGACTCAGATTCAACGCAGAAAAATTGGCGTTTTCATTTGATTCAGTTTTCATTTCTGATATATTGCACTCCTCTGTTTTGTACCTACATGTTGAATTATTGTGAAACCAATAACAACAATAGCCTTAATTAAGTTAATCTATCGAAAACGCGTAAAAAATGGACATAAAACCCTTCAAGGCATACCGCTTCAACAAAGAAGCGGTCGGCAATCCTGGCGACTGCATTGCCCCGCCGTATGATGTGATTGACTCATCGATGCGGGAGGAACTCTACAACCGCAGCGCCTACAACATTGTGCGGGCAATCAATGGCAAAACCGGCCCTGATGACACCGCCGATGACAATGTTTACATACGAGCAAACGAGTACCTTGAGGATGCGATCAAGAACGGCGTCTTAACACAGGAAGACAAAGACGCGGTCTATGCCTACGTTCAGGATTTTGAGATCGCCGGACAGGCATTCCAGCGCAGCGGCATCATCGCCTGCGGCAAACTGAAAGCATTCGGCGAAGGGGTTCAACCGCATGAAAAAACACTGGAAGGTCCCAAGGCAGACCGGCTGAACCTGACCCGGGCAACGGCCTGTCAACTGGGTCAAATCTTCATGCTGTATGATGATGTGACGAATGTGGACAGTCAAATTATCCCCAAGGCAATGCGGAAGGAACCTGTGATCGATATGACCGATGAGCACGATGTTCGACATCGGCTGTTTGTGATTGATGACAGCGAATCCATCAGCGCGTTTGTGGCGATGATGGCAGATAAGCAGGCGGTCATTGCTGATGGACACCACCGCTATGAGACCGCACTGAACTACTATGCCGAAACTCAAAACGAGCAGGCGGCCTATCAGATGCTGACATTCGTAAATATGCGAAATGAAGGATTGGTCATTCAACCAACACATCGCTTGCTGATCGATATGGAAGATTTCAACCTTGCCGCCCTGCTGGAAGAACTGAAGGATGAATTTGAGATCACCGAATTTTCCTTCACGTCTGATGCAGACCGCCAGCAGGCCCGTAAACAGATGTTTGAAATGATGCAGACGAATGCGGATCAAAATATTTTTGGCCTTTACGCCGGAACAAAGGCTTTTTATGCGATCCTGCTGAGAGATACGAAATTCATGAGTGAACTGTGCCCGGATATAAGCCATGCCGCCCAGCGACTGGATGTAAATGTTCTGCATACACTGATCCTTGATAAACACCTCGGTGTCTGTGACGCCAAAATGGCCAACGAAAGCCACCTGGTTTATATCAAGGATCTGGGCGATGCGATTGACACATCGGTCGCCAAGGTGGACAGCGGCGAAAGCCAGGCCGTTTTCTTTATGAACGCCACCCGGATTGAACAGGTGCAGGCGATCGCGGCGGCGGGCGAAAAGATGCCGCAGAAGTCGACATTCTTCTACCCCAAAATATTTTCTGGATTAACGATTCGAAAGCTGGAGATCGAACCGATCCCGGCAACGCTATAAAATGTCAACCTTAAATTGAACTGGAGTTTTTGAAATGACAGACTGGAAAAACCCACCGAAATTGTTTATCCCCGGTCCAATCCCCGT
>CALKKA010000026.1 GCA_937995495.1 uncultured Phycisphaerae bacterium | reverse complement strand
AGTCATCGAGCATGCGGCCGCACAACCTTATGCCTGGCCCATGGCGCATGATGTGCGACCGGCAGAACAGGCGTTGGGAGTGAATAAATGCAAGGATTGCCACACAACCGAATCTCCGTTTTTCTTTGGCAAGACCGAACTCGATACTCCTGTTGGAGCCGAAGGTGGCGCCGAATTTGTGGAAATGATCAAACTGCAGGGCATTGATCGTCTCTATATGTGGTGCTTTAATTTTTCCTTTGTATTTCGACTGATGATGAAAATTGTTGCTTTTATTTCCTGCGGTCTGATCGGGCTTGTTGTTCTGACATATGTTCTTCGAGCAATTGCGGTTGTTTCAAACGCATGTACAAAGGAGGAGGAGTAATATGTTTCGGATAATTTCAATTATCAGCTTTTTAGTTGTTCTTGGAGGAATCGGACTGCATCATTTGATTTTTTCCTCTGGATATAAAAATCGGTTTTCGCTTGTTTCGCTGCTTCGCAAGATGCTCAGCCTGTTTATGCTGCTGTTTCTGCCGCAAAAACCGGGACCGGTCGGGCGACTTCGTAAACTTGCATTTCTGTTGGGATTGCTGAGTTTTTGTGTATTACTGCTGACTGGTTTTGGTCCGTTGTCGCTTGGTTCCCGATTGCATGGATACCTGTTAATGATCCACGCCACATTTGCCCCGGTTTTTATTGCATGTGCGGCATTCATCGCGATTACAGGTGCTGGGCAATATGCCTTTAATAAAGGGGATGGTGAACAGTATCGATGTCCGTCCTGGAAACTGCCCAAGCGGACTGATGGTTGTTGGTTGGCGGATACCGGAATCGGCGCAAAAGCGGGATTCTGGATGCTGATTGTGATGTCACTGCCGGTTACCCTAACGATGGTGTTGAGCATGCTCCCTCTGTTCGGTCCCAAGGGGCAGGAGTTTTTGTTTCACGCTCACCGATGGTGTGCATTAGTTTTTGGATTGACGGGGATTGTTGAACTCTATATCCTGATGCGGATGGAAGTCCTTAAAGACATCAAAAGATAACCAATAATGTAGCATTATGTTGAAAGGAAGCCAGGTATGAGTGCAGTTGCATTAGTCGCGATGTTGTGTGCATTTGGATTAGGTGTTTGTTTTTCGCTGTTGGGTTCCATCAGTGTTAAATTGATCCCACGTATTCAAATCGATGCAGGTAAATTTGGCACCCTGATCTCGACATTCATGTTTTCATGTTTGATCGCATCGCTGATTATCGGTGTTGTCACTGATGTGATCGGCTATCAATGGGTTGCATTAATTGGATTTTTAGCAACAGCAATATGTATCTTCATATTGGCCGCGGGTAAAGACTACGGTTCTGTTGTATTACCGTGCATCCTATTGGGAATCGGAGCGATGGCACTGAATACAGTAGGTAATACTATGGCCCCGCAGGTATTATTTGAAGGAAAAAATCCTGCTGCAGCGAGTAACCTGGCAAACGTTTTCTTTGGTCTGGGGTTATTCCTGACTCCTCTGGTTGTCAGTTTCTTGTTCCGAAAAACCAGTTATGAAAAAGCTGTTGGGGCAATGGGCATCATCGTGGCCCTGCCGGCAATTTTTGTATTAATGGCAAAAGGTTACCCCGTGAGTAGTGCAAAACTGGATGTTGTGGCTGCTGGAAAACTACTTGCAGAACCGGCAGTCCTCGTAGCGGCATTTGCATTATTTTGCTACATTGCACTTGAAGCGTCATTCTGTAATTGGTTGCCATCATTTGGGAAAGAAGTTCTCAAAAAAGAGAAAGCATCAATTGAAGAATCAGTTGCAGATGCCTCAGCACAACGCTTGCTTTCACTATTTGCAATTGCGATGATGGTCGGCCGTCTAGCGACTAGTTTTTTACCTGGCAAGATCGGCTTTGATTTAACCGCTGATGGTGGCTATGTAATCGCGGGTGCTGCAGTGATTTCAGCTGTCATCATCTTCTTTATGATGGGATGTGGAAAAGGTGGAATGGCCAATATATTGGCCATTTTGGCAGGATTGGCGTTTGCCCCGTGTTTTCCAACCACGGTTGGTGTAACATTTGCCAAGTTTTCCCCGGAAGTTTACGGCAGCGTATTCGGGATTATCTTCGCCATCGGACTGGCCGGTGCGGTGATCATTCCCAAGATGATCGGTAATGTTGCAAAAGGAGCAACAATCCAAAAAAGTCTGAAACTATTGCTTCCGGCTTGTGTTATTCTAGCTATTCTGGCATTTTTCCTTGGCCAGATAAAGTCTACAGTAGAGACAAAAGAAACCGTAATAGAAGAAACAAAGGCTTTAGAAGTTGAGACTGAAATTAAAATAATAGATGAATTATCTTCGATACAAATGGCTCCATTGCCACTGGAGTTGCCCAAGCCGATGTTCGTGGGAACCCCTGAAAATCTTTCTGGGATTGAGAATCTTGAGCCGGATACGAAGAAGCCGCGTCCGGCATTTTTGGCGCCCGAAAACGTGAAGAATCTGGCACTGAATAAACCTGTGACCAGTTCGGAAATGGATCCGATCACCGGAACACTGGACATGATCGTCGATGGAGATAAAGAGGCAAGCGAAGGCAGCGTAGTGGAACTGGGACCCTTTGAACAGTGGGTTGTGATTGACCTCGAGGATGAATACGAGTTGTATGCGATTGTTTTCTGGCATTTTCACAAGACGCCGCGTGTGTATCATGATGTGGCGGTGCAGGTTTCCACAGATCCGGAATTCATCACCGATGTAACGACACTGTTCAGCAATGATATCGATAACTCCCTGGGATTGGGCGTAGGTCAAGGCCAGCACTATATCGACAAAGCCGAAGGTAAACTCGTCGACGCCAGGGGAACCAAGGCACGCTATGTCAAACTGTGGAGTCAGGCCAACAACCAGAACGATTACAGCCACTACATTGAGGTGGAAGTTTACGGCAAATAATGCCAATGAATAAAAAAGCGGCAACGATTCTGCTTTTTACGCTGGTCTTTTCGGGCGGTGCATTTTTTCGCTTATGGCGTTTAAATGATCGCCCCATGCACACTGATGAGGCGGTTCACGCCGAAAAGTTCGCTGCTCTCCTCGTTGATGATCATTACCAATATGATCCCCACGAAGTCCATGGGCCGACGCTGAATTATTTCACCCTTTTCAGTGCCTGGCTTAGGGGTGAAACTTCCTATGAGCAAATCAGCGAAACAACGCTTCGGCTGACAACGGCCGTTTTCGGGGTCCTCTTGATCCTGACGCCGTTATTGTTTATACGAATGTTGGGGATTCGACCGGTGTTGTTTTGTGCTATACTGATCGCCTTTTCTCCGGGTTTCATTTATTACAGCCGCTACTACATACAGGAAACCCTCCTGCTTTTTTTCACGGCTTATTTTCTGGGCTGTTTGTGTAATTATCTCCGCAGTCCAAAATTGAGATGGCTTGTCCTTTCGTCAGTGGCCGCCGGGTTGATGCACGCCACAAAAGAGACATTTATCTTTTCCATAATTGCCGCCGCGGCCGCTATCGTTATTGGCGTCTCGAGTCGTGATATCCGGACAAAAGTGAAATTTTCACATCTGGTATGCGGTGTTATGGCAATGCTGTTGGCTTCCGCGGTTTTCTATTCTTCATTCGGCGGTAATCCCAATGGTATTCTCGATTCGGTGAAGACATATCTGATCTGGGCCGTACGGGCAGGTGGCGCCAGTGTTCATGTCCACCCGTGGTATTTCTATCTGGATTTGCTGACATGGATTGAGTTTATCGAACCAATTTCCTGGAATGAGGACGGGATCGTTGGGTTTGCCGTTATTGGTCTGGTGTTTACCTACCTGAAGAAGGGCGGCCGACGATATCGATGTGCTCGTTTTCTGGTGATTTACACGTTGGTATTGACCGTGATTTATTCGATCATCCCCTATAAGACACCCTGGAGCATGATGAGTTTTGTTTATGGAATGGCAGTTGTCGCTGGATTTGCAGCAGACCGAATGCTGCGAGCCGTTCAAGGTTCAATGACACGGTTTATCTTTGGGGTTTTTATCTTAGTATACGCTCTGGCAAGTCCAGTCGCCCAGAGTTGGCTTTTAAACTTTCATTACGCGTCCGATCCGGTCAATCCGTACGTTTATGCCCATACAAGTCGAGATGTCTATCAAATGGCTGATGCCGTTGACAAAGCCGCTCGGGTTGCTGAAGACGGCGCGTCAACACGGATCCAGGTCATTGCGAATGACGACGATTACTGGCCGCTGCCGTGGTATCTGCGAAATTATCCCAATGTAGGGTATTGGAATACGGTTGATGATTCTCTCTGTCACGCCCCGATTATTCTGAGCAATGCCAAACATGAACGATCGCTGCTGGCTATTTTGTATTCAGTTCCAGAGGCGGGGAAACGGCACTTATATGTACCGCTGTTTGACGAGCCGCTGTCCCTGCGCCCCGGTGTTCAGTGGCAGGGGTATATTCGCAGTGATCTGCGGGAACAGGTGCACCATTCGGAGGATTTGCTACCTCAGTCGTCAAAACCGGAGGAGTCAATCGTGCAGGCGCAACAAGATAAAAAGAACATCCCTGATCTGGTCAAATTCAACCATCGGGCAATGAATGCGAATTTTGAGGTGTTTATTCAAGACGCGCGGGGTTCGTATGCGGGCAGGGCCGCGCGTGCGGCATTCAACGAGGTGGATCGACTTGAGGGAGTATTGAGTCGTTATATTGAAAACAGCGATGTCAGCCGGATCAATTCACTTTCACCGGGTCAGCACACCATGGTTGACGAAGACACTCTGCGATGCCTGCAAATTGCGCAACGGGCCGGTCAATTAACGGATGGCGCATTCGATGTGACGATTGGCAACCTGATAATGGCATGGAAGAATGACGATGCTCAAAGAGCCCAATCACTTCTGGCTGATCGACCGACCATGAAAATGCTCCAGTTGAATGCCGACGATTTCACTGTGACCGTGACCGCTCAGGGTGTGGTGCTTGACTTAGGAGGTATCGGCAAGGGGTATGCGGTAGATGTGATTGCGGAAACACTGGATGAGTGGGGGATTGAAAAAGCCCTCATACACGCCGGTGCCAGTTCGATTCGGGCGTTAAATTCTCCATCTGGAAAAAATGGTTGGCCGGTCACGCTGACGAATCCGATAGACCAGACAACGATGACCCGACTTGAACTACAAGACGAAGTGTTTAGTTGCTCGGGACTGCAAGGAGGACAGCATATCATCAATCCATTGACCGGTCAGGCTGTCAGTGATAGAAGAGCCTGCTGGATTCGGATGAAGGAAAACGCGGCATTGGCCGACGCACTGTCAACTGCGGGAATGATGATGCCCATCCAAGACCTCCATTCTCTCCAGGATGCTTTGCCGGGCCTGTCTGTCATGCTCTTAAAGACATCCCGAGGCGATTCCCCGGAACTGATCAAGGCAGGTCAGTGGCCCGAAGAATAAAAAACCGGTTCAGCCTTGTTTCAGGAACTGATTAAACCGTCGTTTCAGATGTACCAAATCCACGAAGACGCGGGTGGCTGCATGAATTGGCTTTAACCGACTGTCAGGATCACATGTCCAATCCACGGCAAACTCTTTGATTGTATATCCCCTCGACAATGCCATCAGGATGATTTCAATATCAAATGTGAAACCATTGACAGTACTCTGGGCATATAACGCACGAGCAATGTCTCCACGATATAACTTGAATCCACATTGAGTATCAGTCAGATTTCCGAGGTGTTTGATGTCATGAATCAAAAACCAGTGAAACAGCTTGGAACATGCTCGGCGGTAAACCGATTGTGGTTTTGAAATGTGACATCCGGGTAGTTTGCGTGAACCATGTGCAATGTCACATAAACCGCATTCGATCATATCCATCCCGGTTTTGACTTGTTCGAATGGCACACAGACACCGCTGTCAGCAAAGACAGTATATATCCCTTGGCTTATTAGCATCCCGGTCCGAACAGCCTGTCCTTTGCCGTAATTTTTTTCAAACCGCTCAACAATACAAGGTGTTTGGATGTTATTTGCAGTTTCTTCGGCTGCCGCTGAAGTTTGATCTGTGCTGCCGTCGTCAATAACAATGATCTCGCCGCTAAGATCTTCAGAACTCAGGAAACGGTCCGCGGCAAGAATATCCTGTTGGATCTTATGCGCTTCGTTAAAGGCCGGAATTATAATTGAAAGTTTTGTCATTTTCTGTGTGGCAAAGAGCAAATTATTAATCTAACGACAAGAAAAGCTTACCAGAATGTTTTGTGAAAATGAAGTGCTAATTTCGTGAACCATACCCTGTGCCGATGGTGCGGCCAATGGAAGCGATCCGAGCGGCGAGACACCCTTGGCATTGTTTGGCTGTTTCGTTCAGACAGGCTTTGCCGGGATAGATTTCGTATTTAGTTCTGTATTCCACGGGTGTAACATTCGGCATAACGACATTGGCTCCACGGGACAGGCCCAACTCACGGCCGCTTTTTTTATTAATGGTTGCCAGTGCCGTGGTACTGGGGATATTCGACTCCGGACAAACCAGTCGAGTCAGGGCGATAACCTTATAAGTCATCATCTCCGTATTTTTTACCTGGTCCTTGGCAGCGATTTCATGGTTCAGTCCGTTTTGTTCCAGCGGCGTCAGGGGGTTGGCGATATACGGGCCGACGCCGACCATGTCCATATCGTATTTGCGGAATGTGTGGATGTCCTTTGCCAGTGTTGTAAAAGTCTGGCCCGGTATGCCGATCATTACACCGGAGCCGGTTTCGTACCCAAGTTGTTTAAGGTGGTGCAGTATCTCAAAGCGGTCGGTTGTCTGCCTGGGCAGTGGCGGATGGATTAACTTATACAGTTTTGTGTCAGATGTCTCAAACCGGAGCAAATACCGATCTGCACCGGCACTTCGCCAGTGTTGTAAATCCTCAAATGGCCGTTCACCCATACTGAGTGTGACCGCGAGCGGCAGGTTATCTTTGATGCGTTTAACGATATCAGCCAGCCATTGAGATTCGATTCCGTAATCCTCACCGGCTTGCATGACGACTGTACCGTAACCATAGCTTGCAGCCTCCTGTGCACAGGCAAAGATTTCATCTGCGTTCATGCGATAGCGTGTCATATCTTTGTTATCGGAAGCCAAGCCGCAATAGGTACACTGGCGAACGCAATAGTTGCTGACTTCGATCAGCCCCCGCAGGTGGACGGCATCACCGACATTTGCTTTTCGCACGGCATCGGCTTTGTCCCAAAGCTGCTTAAGTTTCTGTTCATCTGTTTCGCGAAGCCAGCTTTCAATCTGTTCAATTGTAATATCATTATTTAGCATTGTTTTTATAAGCGTCCAAGGCAGCAGGGAAAGGTTTTAGGGCACGCTCGAAAATTCCGAGACTGTAAGCAATGACAAGGCCATAATTTGTGATTGGCACTCCGGCGCTGCGGCATTTTAAAATTCGGTTGAGCATGGTTCGGCGGTTCCACATGCAAGCGCCGCAGTGAATGACCAGTTTATAGGGGGATAGGTCATCGGGGAAGTCCTGCCCCTGGACGGTTTTAAAATTCAACTTACCGCCAACATATTGGGTCAGCCAGCGGGGGATTTTGACCCGCCCGATATCTTCGCCGATGGGGTGATGACTGCACGATTCAGCAATGAGAACATTGCCCGAGGGTTTGAGCTTTTTGACAGCCATCGCCCCGAGAGTCTGTGTGATGAGATCGCCTTTAAAACGAGAGTATAGAATTGAAAAACTGGTCATCGGCACTTCCAGGGGGGTGTCCGCGGCGACCTTTAAGAACGCCTGTGAATCGGTAACCACCAGTTTGGGTAGATGTTTGAGGTTGCTCATTGCCGCCCGAAGTTCACGCTCTTTAACGACCATGCACATTGCATCCGTGTCCAGCAGATCGCGAATGGTTTGCACCTGCGGCAGGATCAACCGACCTTTGGGAGCTTCTTTGTCGATGGGGACAACCAGCACCACGGTCTGACCGGGACCGACGATGTCGCCGACAATCGCCGGACTGTCAATAAAATCTTCAGGTGCTAAATTCAGCAACGCCTGCCGAAAATCTAGAATACCAATGTTATTAGTGACCGCCGTGTGTATGACCACCAGTTTTTGGTTTTTCAGTTTCTGGACAAGTTCGGCTGTTGGCTCATTAATATCGATCTTGTTAAAAACCGTAATAATCGGAATATCGCGTGTTTGTAACTCATCCAGCAGTTTCTGCTCGAATGTGTCCCATGTTCCGTCCGTGATGATGACTCCCAGATCCACGCGATCCAGTGTCTTTTGTGTTTTTTGGATGCGAAGCTGGCCCAATGCACCTTCGTCGTCGATGCCCGCGGTGTCAATAAACACCACCGGGCCCAGCGGCAGCAATTCCATTGGTTTTTCCACCGGGTCCGTCGTGGTACCGGCGTGCTCGGATACGATTGACACCTCCTGACGCACAATGGCGTTAAGCAGACTGGACTTGCCAACATTTCGTCTGCCGAATAAACCAATATGGAGTCGTAAACCTTTTGGAGTCGTTTGTGCCATGATATTTCTAATTCTTGAAACCAAGCCGACAAACTGCTTCCGGGCTGATTAGTTCATCAAATTGCTCGTTTGATAATAATTTCTGTTCTAATACGATCTGTCGGATAGTCTTGTTTTGTTCTTTTGCTTGTACAGTGATTCCGGCACACTTGTCATAGCCCAATTCAGCAACGAGGACCGTTGCCGCGGCGGTTGAACTCTCAACATGCTGCCTGCACTTTTCTTCATTGGCTTCAATGCCTTCGAGGCAATACCGTCGCAGAATATCGCAGGCCGTTGTCAGCAGCTCGATGCTGTCGAGCAGATTGGCTGTTACTAACGGCAAAAATGCGTTCAGTTCTAGATTACCCGTCGCACACGCTTGAGCGATGACAGTGTCATTGCCCATCACCTGAATCCCCGCCTGAATGATGGATTCCGGAATGACGGGATTGACCTTGCCGGGCATGATGGAGGATCCAGTTTGTCTGACGGGAAGACGGATTTCACCGATTCCCGCGTCCGGTCCGCTTGACAAAAATCGCAGGTCATTGCAGATTTTGATTAGCGAAACGGCATTGGCTTTCAAAATGCCGCTGACCTCGACAAAGACATCCGCATTCTGAGTGCATTCAACAAGATTTTCAGCCCGGGCAAAGCCGATTCCGGTCAATTCCCGCAGGGTATCGACGACACGAAAGATATACTGTCTGTCTGCTGCCAGTCCGGTGCCGATAGCGGTTCCTCCGAGGTTGACTACTCGCAGCCTTTCGATGCATTTATATACCCGCCAGCGGTCGCGATTGATTGCTTCGGCATACGACCCCATTTCACGACCCAGTGTTGTCAAGACCGCATCCTGAAACTGGGTTCGTCCGACCTTGACGATGTGGGCGAACTGTCTTTCTTTATTCTGAAACGCTTCCTGTAAAGAAATCAGATTTTTTTCGAGAGCCTGTATGCCCCGAATAGACGCAAGTTTCAAAGCGGTGGGATAAGTATCGTTTGTCGATTGATAGCGGTTGATGTCGTTGTTCGGCGAGATCGTATCATAAGCGCCACAGGGATTGCCCATCAATTGCAGAGAACGATTGGCCAGCACTTCGTTGACATTCATATTTAGGCTTGTCCCGGCGCCGCCCTGCATTAAATCAACTCGAATATGTTCATCCAGCCGTCCATCGGCCATTTCACGGCAGGCAATGATTATTGCTTCTGCTTTTGGCTTATTGTCTCTCCAGACATCCAATTCATCACAGGTTGTCAGGCAGGCCAGCTTAACCGTTCCGTAAGCACGGATCATTTCAGAGCGAACAGGCCGTCCGTCAAATGAGAAGTTTACCATGGCCCGTTTCGTATGGATGCCCCAGAGCGCGCCGACAGGAATTTCTTGATTGCCTAAAGCATCAGATTCTTTACGGTATTCAGGTTCCATGAGTGCCTCTATTAACAGAACACATCCCGTCGTCCGTTTCGGACTTTCGCGAGCATTTCTTCGCTTCGCTGGCGGGTTGGTTTATCCATTCTTTCGATTGCATTAGCGATGAGAGTTTCTCCTGCGACGACTGTTTGCTGTGAGCCGTAATCCAGCAGGTATTCCAGGAAAGTCGATAGGGCGTTCGGGTCACAATGCTGTTTGATCAGGCCCGGTTTGGCCATATCCATAAAGTCCTGTCCCGTTCGGCCCAATCGGTAACAACCCGTGCAAAATGATGGGATATACCCTAACTTTGCTACATCTAAGATCACCTCATCCAGCGAGCGGTGGTCTCCCAGTGAAAACTGTGCTTGGTCTTCGAGGTCTTCACCTTCCGCATATCCGCCCGGATTGGTCCGGCTGCCGGCGGAAATCTGTGATACGCCGAGTGCAAAAGTTTCCCGCCGCATCTTGGGGGTCTCGCGAGTGGACATAATAATGCCGGTATAGGGGACAGCGAGCCGAAGGATAGCGACAATTTTTTGGAAGTCGGTGTCGTTGACGGGTGTGGGAGGGTGCGAGGCCATGTCCGAACCGACGGCTGGTTCCAACCGAGGTACGCTGATCGTATGGGGTCCAACACCGTATCGGCTTTCCAGATAGTTAGCATGTTGCATCAGTGCTAATAGTTCAAACCGCCAGTCACACAATCCAAAGAGCACGCCAATACCAACATCGTCGATACCTGCCTCAATGGCTCGGTCCATCGCTGAAATGCGCCAGTCATAGTCGGCTTTTTGGCCCCCCGTGTGTACTTTTTTATAAGTGGGGCGGTGGTATGTTTCCTGAAACAGTTGGTAAGTGCCGATTTGAGCAGCTTTAAGTTGACGAAATTCATCAACGGTCAGCGGCGCGACATTGACATTGACACGACGAATCTCTCCCTTACCAACGCTTGCATTATAGAGGGTTGCAATGGAATCTAAGACATATTGAAACCCCTGCTGAGGGTATGACTCTCCTGCTACCAGTAAGACGCGTTTGTGTCCCTGTTTAATAAGAATCTCAGTTTCATTTCGTATTTCGTTCTGACTCAGAGTACGCCGTTTCAGAGCTTTGTTCTTAGCACGAAAGGCACAGTAGAGACATTCATTCTTACAAAGGTTGGAAATATAGAGGGGTGAGAAGATGACCATCCGTTGCCCGTATATGTTTTCCTTGATCTCTTTGGCCATTCGAAAAAGTTCTGCCAGCAGTTCTGGATCTTGAAGTGTGGCCAATACCGTGACATCTCGTGCGTCCAAGCCTTTCAATTCCTTTGCCTTGGCCAGAACATCGAGTACGAGGGAGGTTTCGGGGGCAGTTGTTGTGCCGCATAATAATTCCCCGATAGCCTCTTCATTTACTATTTTTGCAGCGTTTGTCCGTGTCATTTTAGTACTCATATAAACGATTTTATCATTTAGAGACTTAAATATAAACAAAACTCTTAAGAGGTTCGCACTGAAAAGTTATATAAAACTCAATACTGATTCAAATAACAAGCATGAACTTTAAATATTGTGAAAAAAATAACAAAAAGACTTGACGAAGACCTGAGATTGTGTTTTATTGCGACCAGTTAAAGTGTGCAGTTTCATATTTCTGCCCTTTTTAATTAATAACATAGAGATGTGATAAATCTGGAATTTTGCGGTATGGCACTAAACAGAAAATGTATAATCAGGATTTCACGATATAAAAATGCTTTGAATCGTTTGAAAGCGTTGGGCTTTGTGAAGGTTTTTTCAGGAAACCTTGCTGATGCAGCGGGTGTGTCTTCTTCGCAGGTTCGCAAGGATTTTTCACTGTTCGGGATTACTGGAAACCGTCGGGGTGGTTACAAAGTTGATGAACTGATCAAACGGATCCGAGACATTCTTGGTAAGAATGAACTCCAGAAGGTAATTATTGTAGGCGCCGGGAATATCGGCAAGGCCCTGCTCCACTATAAGGGATTCGAATCTGGGGGTATCAAAGTGATGGCAGCGTTTGATATTGATCCGAGCAAATACTCCCATGAATTAGAAATACCTGTGTTGCCGTTGGAGGATTTACGAGGTTTTGTGCAAGACCATGAGGTTAAGATTGGGATTCTTGCCGTAACAGAGGTGGCTGCTCACCATGTTTCGGAGATCATGATCTCTGCAGGCATCAAAGGAATCTTAAACTTTGCCCCCATTCAGTTGCGTGCAGCGGACGATGTGGTGATCAATAATATCAATTTGGAAGTTGAACTGGAAAACCTGATCTATTTTGTTAATGCACAAGCCAAAACAGATGGCGTCTTCGAATAAATGAAAACTAAAACGCTCAAAAGAAGAATTCTGACTGCTTTTACAGGCATTATTGTGATACTCAGTGTCTGCATTCTGGCATTGGGTGCATATATACTGAAAAAAGAGATATTTTCTCGAACTCAGCAACAGATCGAGCGTTCCCTTGACAGTGCTCGCACATTTTATCTTGATGAGATCGATCGTATCGGCTTTTTGCTTCGTGCTGCTGACCTTAACCTGCCTGCAGATACCT
>CALKKA010000025.1 GCA_937995495.1 uncultured Phycisphaerae bacterium | reverse complement strand
AAGACGTGTTCTTGCTACTGCAGCAGATCCGGAGAGCCCGCCCGAGGCAGCAACCACTGAGGCGGCTCCCGAGACGCCTGAACCGGAAGCTGCTCCCGCAGCGGAACCGGCGGCAGATGCTGCCGATGCGTCAAAAACGGCAGAAACCACTGCCCAGTAGTCTGTGCTTTAAGGTATGAAACTAATATGCCGACCCCGGCAGGCCGATTGTAATGCAGGGGTCGGCTTATTTTCCAAAAGGCGGTCCTGACAGTCTCGGGTCGCGTTGAAATGCGAATTGAAAATTCCAATCGAATATGGGAGTACGAGTAAGATGGCAGAAATTACCGCCGCAACCGTTATGAAACTCCGCAAAATGAGCGGGCAGGGAATGATGGATTGTAAGAAAGCACTGGGCGAAACAGAAGGGGATCTGGATGCAGCCATGCAGCTGCTTCGTAAGAAAGGTTTGGCGACGCTGGAAAAACGAGCGGGACGCGATACCTCCGAGGGAAAAGTTTTGTGCAATGTCAGCGATGATCGCAAGACCGGTGTGATGGTTTCGCTGTGCTGTGAGACCGACTTTGTCGCCAAGGGCGAGGACTTCGGGGTTGCCGCTGACCAGCTGTTGGCTTGCGGCCTTAAGGCTGCTGCCGATGAGGGTCCTGAAGCGCTGCTGAACGAAGACGTTGACGGAAAAAAATATTCCGAACTGTTGACGGATCTGGTCAGCAAAACCGGTGAAAAAACAGAAATTGGCGACTATGTCCGTTTGAAAAGCAGCGGCGTCATCGGTGCCTATGTTCATTTCAATGATAAGGTTGGTGCGATGATCGATGTGGAGGCCGACAGCGATGCAACGGCCACGGCCGTTCAAACGGTTTCCAACGAGATTTGCATGCACATCGCGGCGATGAATCCGGGGGCACTGGACAAAGACTCATTCGACCCGGCCGTCATCGAAAAAGAACGCGCTGTTGCCGCTGAGCAGGTTAAAGATAAACCCGCTAATATCATCGATAAGATCGTTGACGGCAAAATCGCCAAGTTCCTCAAGGATAACTGTCTTGTTGACCAGGTCTTCGTCAAAGACGATTCCAAGACCGTCGGTCAGGCCCTCATTGACGCTGCGAAAGCGGCTGGCGGTGAGGCCAAAATAAAACGCTTTGTGCGGATTGAAATTGCCTAAGACCTTTGGTATACTCGAGGCATCGAAAACGACCCTGTTTTCGATGCCTTTTTTATTATAAATAGAGTCCAGCAGGGAAGGTTCGACGATGAGCAAGTATAAACGCGTTTTATTGAAACTGTCAGGGGAGAGTTTTTGTGAGCCGGGCGGTTTTGGTATTGAAGCGGACCCGATCCAATCCATTGCCGAACGGATCGCCAAAATCCATCAACTGGGGTTCCAGATCGCGATCGTTGTTGGGGGAGGTAACTTTCTTCGCGGTGCCGCGTTTTCCCAGAAAAGCAATATCCCCCGATCGACCGCCGATTATATGGGGATGCTGGCGACAGTGATCAATGCCTGTGCACTTCAGGAATCACTGGAAAAAATCGGCCAACCGACCCGCGTTTGCAGTGCGATCGAGGTGGATGCGATCTGCGAGCCGTTTATCCGCCGGCGTGCGATTCGGCATTTGGAAAACGGGCGGATTGTCGTTTTGGCCGGCGGGACCGGAAACCCGTTCTTTTCAACCGATACCTGTGCGGCGCTTCGCGGTTCAGAGCTGAATGTGGATTTGATGATCAAAGCGACCAAGGTGGATGGTGTTTACACGGATGACCCGATGATTCATCCGGATGCGAAACTGATTGATTCCCTGACTTATCAGGAGGTCCTCGAGAAGAACTTAAAAGTGATGGATCCGGCCGCGATCAGTTTGTGCCGAGAAAATAAAATTCCTATTACCGTATTAAATATTTTTAACGAGGGCAATATCACCCGTGCCCTCAACGGCGAAAACGTCGGAACGATGATCTCTGAGTCTTGACCGATGACTCCAGCATAGAAAGGATTATGATGCCAACCAAACAGATACTTTCATCTCATGAAAACACGATGGAAAAAGCGGTGGACTTTTTGCGGAATGAACTGAAATCGGTTCGCACCGGCCGCGCGGCACCGGGCCTGGTGGAAAATCTGGTGGTTGATTATTACGGCTCGCCGACCCCGCTGAAGTCTCTGGCAACGATTGCGATTCCGGAACCGGCTTCTATCGTGATCAAACCGTTTGACGCCGGATGCCTCAAAGATATCGAAAAGGCGATCAAGGCCAGTGATCTGAGTTTGTCGCCGGTTCCCGAGGGTAAAATGATCCGTCTGAACATTCCACCGTTGAGCGAAGAGCGCCGCATGCAGATCGTCGGGCAGGTGAAACAACTCGGTGAGAAGACCAAGGTGAGCGTTCGGAATATTCGCCGGGATGCGAACAAACAACTGGATGATGAGCAAAAGAATAAGAGTATCACCGAAGACGACTGCAAGAAGGGCAAAGAGACCGTTGATGAGATTACCAAAAAGAATGACAAGCAGATCGACGATATCATTAAAGCCAAGTCTGAAGAGATCATGAATAGTTAAGAGACTCGAACCGGCTGATGTTCAATTGAAGGTCCACGTTGGGCCTCTAGGCCCTTTGGGGCGAAACCAAAATATCGTTTACTTTGGGATGATAGGTGAGGGAGACTTAACATGACCCGTGAACAGAAGATTGCGGCCATCGATAAACCCCGCCGCAACGTCTTTAAGGCGATCCAATGGGTTTTGATTGTTTTATTATTTATTTTTCTGCTCCTGTTTTTTGGTGTTCCGCTGTTCTTGTCATCATCCGGCGGTACTGGCTTTCTGCTTGGACACATCAACAACTCCGTGGATGGCCAGGTCCGAATGGACGATTTTTCTATCGGCTGGCTTAAAGGGGTCCGGTTGACCAATCTTTCCTATGCGGACAGCGTCGGCAGCACGTCGGTTACCGTCGAAAGAATCGAGACTCAACCCAAGTACCTGTCGCTGTTGAGAGGAAAGGTCAAACTTGGCAAGACCGTTGTTGAGCAACCCCGGATTTATGTGAAAGTGCCTACGGAGCAAAAATCTCCTACTGAAGCTCCAAAGGCTCAAACGCCACCGGCGACATCACCCACGAAAACGCCTGCGAAATCGGATGCTCCGCCACCGATCTTTCCGATTCACCAGATCGACCTGGAACTGATCAACGGGTCTGCAACGATTGAATTGACGGGGGATCGGCCGCAAAAAGTGTCGTTTGCCAACATCGCCTCACGGGTTCAGATCGCTGATGCCGGGAAGCCGTCTTCTATCGATCTTTCTATGGATATCGATGAGACATCGAAAGTTTCCGTTAAGGGAGCGGCCACGCCGTCGAAAAAAGGCTGGACGCTCGAAGACGCGGATTTTAATGTTCAGATCTCAAAATTGCAGTTAGCCAGTCTAAAACCGCTGTTTGCTTTAGCCGGACAGGAGATGGATATATCGGGCGAAGTCAATGCCGA
>CALKKA010000024.1 GCA_937995495.1 uncultured Phycisphaerae bacterium | reverse complement strand
CGAGGGTCAGAGTAAGCTCAGTAAGTTCCATCTCCAATTGGAGCAGATTCAACAGAAGGAAGAATAAACGAGGCGATAATGCGTTTACCAAATGCTTTATGGTATTTTGTTGTTTTGATTGCGATTCTGCTTTTTGCAGTTATAATCCCGGTGACATTAAAGACAAGGTCCATTGCACGCCGAGTGATCTGCGGGACAAATTTTAAAGGTCTGTCGGTCGCTAGGATGTATTATATCAAAGATTATGACGACCGCTTGCCGACCGAAAACTGGTGCGATGTTTTCATTGAGAAAAAGGTTCTTACGCCCAATTTGCTTGTTTGTCCGGACTCTGACACTATTGAAGGGGAAAGCTCTTACGCGATGAATGAAAATATAGCTGGGATGAAATTATCAGATGTACCGCCGGATGTTGTGTTGTTCTTCGAGACAGACATGGGAATCGAGAACGGGCCTCGAAATTCGCCAATTACAATACGCCGACATTATGAGTTTTTAAATGAATTTGAAAATGTCTATGATGAGGATACGCTCGTCTACAAAAATCGGTTCAATCAATATGGCGGTCCAGAAGACTTATTGCTTCGGCATATGGATCCCGGTAGCCAGTCCGGTTGCAATGTTGGGTATGCCGATGGTCATACTGCATTCATCCGGGCAGAGGAGATACCCAATCTGCAATGGACAGTAGAGGAATAGAAAAGATGAAAAAGGCATCTGTTATCATTTGTGCGGCGGGGGCGAGCAGTCGTTTTGGCGGAGATCGTAAGAAGCCATTTGTTGAACTCTCCGGCAGGGCGGCGTTTATCCGCAGTATCGAATTCTTTGCCGAACGGGATGATGTGTGCCAGGTCATTGTGGCGATCTCGCCGGAGGATGAGGAGATCGTCAAGGTCAAGTGGGGCGCGGCGCTGGCCTTTAACGGGGTCAAGCTGTGTTTTGGCGGGGCCGAACGGTTTGAGACTGTCGCCAAGGCGCTGGAACTGGTCAATGCCGAGGCCGAACTGATCGCCGTACACGATGCGGTACGGTGCTGCCTGACTAATGACTGGCTGGATGAACTGTTCAAAGCCGCATCCGAGACAGGGGCTGCAATGCTGGCCTGCCCGGTCGTGGCGACGCTGAAAAAGGTCGAAGACGGAAAGATCGTCGATACCGTGGAGCGGTCGAATCTGTATGAGGCCCAGACGCCGCAGGTCTTCGATTCCAAACTGCTCCAAAACGCTTATGCCAAGCTGGATTCACTGGACAAATCCAAGATCACCGACGACGCCCAACTGGTCGAGGCGATGGGGCAGGCGGTGCATATTGTCGAAACGGATCATTCCAATATTAAGATTACTCGCAAAAATGATGTTTCGATTGCCGAGGCGATTATTAAATCTCGGCCCAAACCCAAACGGACCGGTCCGACAGGGCCGTATAATGAGGATGCCATGTGGTGAAATATGCTTGACAGTGGTTTGGAAGCTGTTATTTTGGGAACTTAAAGAACAGAATGCCCTTGAGGGTCGGAATTGCCCGTGCGTAAAATCGTAGCTTACGGGCGCGTTGCCATATAGCCGCGCAGTAGCGGGGTTTTGATTTGTGATTCAGTACATTATCTGGATGCGAAAGGAGTATGATCATGACAAGGATTAGTTTAATCGCTGCGTTGGTACTGCCGGGACTGTTTTTGGTTGGCTGTGATAACACCAAGTCACGGGATGCACACTTGCTGGAACCGCAGGAGGCCGTTTTTGTTGAGCAGGAGGGGGTCTATCTGGCTCCGGATGCGAGCGAGGTGGATTATGTCGAAAATCTGGCCGCTTCGCGCGATGCTTACCGCCAGGCGTTGATCGGATTGCTGGATCATTACAGTACCGTCGGCAATGCGACTAAAATGCAGTGGACCCAGACAGAACTGAAGACATTCGACCAGATGGTGCGCTATCAATATCTGCAACCGGCCGAGTGGGTACCGGAAAACCTCGTCGCGACCGATTCGATCGAGGAGGCGGACGCCTTGTATCGGGAGGCCAGGGCACTTTATAATGAATCCGGCGGGATGATCATTATAGCCAATAAGGCTAAGTTGCAGCAGGCGCTGGGGGTGTTCAACCAACTCATCCAGCAGTACCCCTCCAGTGACAAGATTGATGACGCTGCGTATAAAGCTGCACGCATCTATGAGTATCTGAAAAATTACGAACTGGCGGCGGTTTATTATCAGCGTGCTTTCCAGTGGAATGACGCAACAACTTATCCGGCTCGTTTTCGTGCGGCCAGGGTGATGGATCAGAAACTGCGGATGCGAAAAGAGGCGTTGGCCCTGTATAAAATGGCGATCATAAGGGAGTCGCGTTATTCGGACAATATCGAATTCGCCCAAGAACGGGTTGCGGTTTTGTCTAAGCCGAGCCCTGAGATAGAGCCGGAAGAGTAAGTCCCGGAAAAAACACGCAAGACGCATTAAAGCAAACGACTTTCCAGGGCCTGTTTTCATCAAGGAAGCAGGCCCTTTTTTTGTGATTTGATTATGACATCCTCATTTGAAGACAGATTGCTGCAGGATGCTCGGTGTCTTTTTCAAGGTATTGACCGGGTGCTGCTGGCCGTTTCCGGCGGGGCGGATTCGGTGGCGATGGCTCATGCGCTGGTTCGACTGCGCCAGCAAGGCGCGATGGACTGTAACTTTGTGATCGGACATATCAATCACCGCCTTCGCGGGGCGGAATCCGATGCGGATGAGGCGTTTGTTGACCAACTGGGTGAATCTTTAGGGCTCCCTGTTGTCTCACAGAGAATGGATATCAATAAGTATGCGGCTGAGCAAAAACTCTCCATCGAAACAGCGGGTCGTGTTGTCCGTTTGCAGTCGCTGGTTCGGATGGCCATAGACAACGGTTGCAGTGCTGTCGCAACGGCTCATCATAAAGACGACCTAGCGGAAACAATGATCCATCGATTCATGCGGGGTACGGGCTTTCGGGGTCTGTGTGGGATCTGGGCCGAATCTGAAGTTTATGGTGCCAAATTCATCCGTCCCATGCTGGGATTGCGGCGGGCAGACATTATCCAGTACTCCAAAGACACTTCTATTCAATGGCGAGAGGACGCCTCCAATCGCAATATCAATTTCACTCGAAACAAAATTCGCCATCGTTTGTTGCCGTTGCTAGAAGCTGAATCCCGATCTATTGTAGACCAACTTTCAATGCTGTCTCTTGAAACCCAACGATTTCAGCAATTTCTTAAAAAACAGGCACAGGAAATCATTGGCAAAGCCGAATACCCACAAAAAAGGGACCAATTTGAGATTAATCGGGGTCTACTGAAAGAACTGCCGCCCTGGGTTTTTTATGAAGTGGTTCGGGGGTTGCTAACCGTGCTGGGCGCAGGTCTGCGGAATTATTCGCAGGCCCATTTCAAGGCAATCACCGAGATGTGCGCTCAGGAGAGCACGAAAGCGGATTTCCCCGATGGCATCACACTCTGTACTGATGGCGACAGGGTTATTTTTTCCAAAAGCGACCTGCCTGTTAGATGTTGGCCGCAGGAAGCGACGGTTTGCCTGACGATTGGCAAGATGGTTCGATTTGGCTCATGGCAGATTATATCACGACTCCTTAATCGGTCAGAAATCGACATGGACGCATTCATGGCAAAAAAAGATGCTTGTGTCGAGTGGTTTGATGCGGACAGGGTAGTCGGGCCGATTGAGATTCGTGGCCGCAGAAATGGCGATCGCTTTTGGCCCATTGGAGCATCTGACGAAAAGAAGGTGGGTCGGTTCCTGATGGACGCTCAATTGGATTCGACGGTAAAACGGGAGGCTTTCATCATTGAAGATGCTCTAAAAATCCTCTGGCTGGCTCCGATTCGCATGTCAGAAACCGCAAAACTGACATCAAAAAGTGACAAAATCATTGAAATTCAAGTGCGGCGGACTGTACCATAGGAGGGCTTATTACATAAAGAGTAATGGGGTCGTAATACTCTTGTACAAAAAGTCAAAACTTCCGGGATAAATAGCTTGACAATCTGATGGCTCGTCTCTAAAGTACCCGCTCCGTTATGTCTCCGAAAGAGCGGAGACGGTCTGTCTGATATAAAAGTTAATATTTTTGAAACAAGGAGAAGTCCGATGGCAACAAAAGTTGCAATTAATGGTTTCGGTCGTATCGGCCGTGCAGTCGCCCGCATATTGATGGCGCGTGAAGATATGGAACTGGTCGCGATCAATGACTTAGCTCCGGCTAAGAGTTTGGCGCACCTGTTTAAATATGACACTGTTTTTGGTCCCTATGCCGGTACCGTTGAAGGCAAAGACGATGCAATCGTGATCGACGGTAAGGCCGTTCAGGTTACTGCGGTCCGCAGCCCGAAAGACCTGCCGTGGGCCAAACTGGGCGTTGATGTGGCTGTTGAGTCTACCGGTATCTTCCGTACAAAGGGCGGCGACAAGGGTGGTTACGAAGATCACATCACTGCTGGTGCTAAGAAGGTTGTTCTGACCGTTCCTGCTAAAGATGACATTGATGCAACCGTCGTTCTGGGTGTTAATGATGATCAGATTACTGCTGCAACCAAGAGCGTTTCAAACGCAAGCTGCACCACCAACTGCCTGGCTCCGCTGAGTAAGGCCTTGAACGATGCATTCGGCATTGAAAAAGGCTTGATGGTCACCGTTCACGGTTACACCAATGACCAGAATGTTTGTGACCAGATTCACAGCGACCTGCGTCGTGCCCGTGCCGCTGCTCAGAACATCATACCGACGACCACCGGTGCTGCTGCTGCAGTTGGTAAGGTTATCCCCGAACTGAACGGCAAGCTGGATGGTTACGCGCTGCGTGTTCCGGTTATCACCGGTAGCTGCGTTGACCTCGTTGCCGACCTCGGCAAGGAAGTGACTAAGGAAGAAGTGAATGCTGTAGTTAAAGCCGCAGCTGATGGTCCGCTCAAGGGTATCCTGGCTTACTGTGACGAACCGATCGTCAGCAGTGATATCGTTGGCAACACCTATTCGAGCATCTTTGATTCACTGTGCACGATGGTTCAGGGCAAGACCGTTAAGGTCGTAAGCTGGTATGACAATGAGTGGGGTTACTCAAACCGCACCGTTGATATCATTGCAAAGCTTGCCGCTTTGTAAATGAAGTAAATAATGCCCATCCGGGCGAAGTGAGAATAATACAAAAGCCCGCCTTACTGCGGGTTTTTGTTTAAACAGAACTAAGGGTAGAACAATGGCAAAAAAAACAGTTGCAGACATTGATGTAAAAGGCAAAAGGGTCCTGATGCGGTGTGACTTTAATGTGCCGCTGGATGAAAACCAAACGATTACTAATGATGGCCGCATCACCAAGGCTATGCCGACGATTCGACATATTCTGGATGGCGGCGCTTCTTTGATCCTGATGAGCCATCTGGGCCGTCCCAAGGGAGAGCCGGATCCTAAGTTTTCACTGGCTCCCGTCGCAAAGCGTCTGAGCGAACTGCTTGGCAAGGATGTGACCATGGCTCCAGATTGTATTGGCGATGAGGTCGAAGCAAAAGCTGCGGCGATGAAGCCCGGCGATGTCATGCTGCTGGAAAATCTGCGTTTTCATAAAGCCGAAACCATCAAGGATAAAGCTGCCAAGGAAGATGCCCAACTGCGCGAAGCCAAAGATGCCTTTGCCAAGAAAATCGCAGGTCTGGCCGATGCCTATGTATGTGATGCGTTTGGCACCGCACACCGTGATAATGCATCGATGTACACGGTTCCGTGTATGATGGAAGGCAA
>CALKKA010000023.1 GCA_937995495.1 uncultured Phycisphaerae bacterium | reverse complement strand
GAGAATGTTGACGCGCCGCATCCTGACAATAGCTGTCCTGTGGTTTTGCTTGGCATTGCCTGCGATTTCAATTCAGCGTTTCCCGCCCCCGGAGTTTGAAACCGATCATACTATCCCGACAGCGAAAACACCCGAGGCCCGTGCCCAGTGGTTGGGGGTGCTGGATATAACGGTTTTAATAACAGCCTTGTCACTGGCTTCCTGGCTGATTCTCAAAAAACGCAGCCGCAGATGGATCGTGGTGTTGATGCTGTTTTCCTTGGCCTATTTTGGTTTCTGGCGAAAGGGGTGCGTCTGTTCGGTCGGCTCAATGGGTAATATGACGCTGGCGATTTTTAATTCCGACTATGCGATACCTTGGACAATCATGGTGTTTTTCTTTTCACCGCTGGTCTTCACCCTGTTTTTTGGTCGGTCGTTCTGTGCGGCGGTCTGTCCGCTGGGTGTGATCCAAGATCTCGTTTTGCTCAGACCGCTTAAAGTGCCGATCTGGTTGGAAACATCCCTGCGACTGATCGCCTGGTTGTATCTGTTTATGGCCGTTTTGTTCGCCGCGACGGCCAGTGCGTTTATCATCTGTCGATACGATCCATTCATCGCTTTTTTTCGTTTTAACGCCAATCCTGCACTGTGGGTGATCAGCTTTTCCATGTTGGTCATTGCGGTGTTCGTGGGGCGGCCGTATTGCCGGTTCCTATGTCCCTATGGACTCATCCTGCGGCAGTTGGGACGCATCTCGATGTTTCGGGTTACGATCACCCCCGACGAGTGCATCCATTGCCGGCTCTGTGAAGAGGCCTGTCCGTTTGGTGTGATCGAAAAGCCGACTGTTCAGTGGCCAACTACTGAATATGCCCGTGGACGGATTCGACTGCTGACGCTGTTGTGCTTATTTCCGGTTTTTGTTGCAGCCGGAGTCTGCGTCGGTCATCTTGCCCATCACAGGCTGGCTTCAAACCATCCGGTAGTCCGCTTGGCACAGCAGGTTCAGGGCCAGCAGGCGGGTTTCATGGAAGAAACAACCGATGAGGTCAAAGCATTTTACAGCAGCGGCCAGACGCTGGAGGCTCTTTACAAAACCGCAGATGATAAGCAAGAGCAATTTGCGGTGGGTTCTGCAATGGCAGGGGGCTTTATGGGATTGGTCATTGCCGGTACACTGCTGATACACAGCGTTTTTTGGAAACGCAGCGAATATGAAGCCCAGCGAGCCGGTTGTGTGGCGTGCGGGCGATGTTATAACTATTGTCCACGGCATCAAAAATGGCTCAGTGAGAAAAATGGATAATCACAATTATACGCGATATCAGACCGCGATCGGTCTTGCGATCGTGGCAGGCATATTCAGTATCATCATTGCTGGCTTACTGGCGGTGAATGTCTATTCCATGAAGGTCAGTGTCCCGGCCCGCTCCGCAGAACTGGAGAAAATGAAAGAGCAGGCCAAGGCCAACCCTGCGGATGTGACATTGGCGGAGCTCATTTTAGAGACCGATACGCAGCTTCGTCGAGATCAGTTTGCGGGACTCTATTTTGTCAGGCGAGGTACGATTTTGCTGGTGATCACGGTCGTTTTGCTGACCGGTTCGATCATCTGGGCCGTTAGCCATCGCCCCAAACTCCCTCAGCCCCAACCGCAGGGCGACTTGAAATCCGAGCAGATCCAACAGGCCCATCGCATTCGTCGAGTTTTTTCCGTAACAGTGATTCTGCTGTCCGGGTTGGCATTGTTTTGGGTGCTCAACGCCCCTCGCACCCTTCCCGTTTCCAATGGAGATCAGCCGCTATCGCTCTATACATCCATGGAGCAAATGGAAAATCAATGGCCCACATTCCGTGGACCCGGTGGCTTGGGTGTTTGCCGTTTCAAGAATATCCCGGACACCTGGGACGGCCAAGCAGGTAAAAACATCCTCTGGAAAACAGCCGTTCCGTTGCCCGGGCACAACTCACCCGTTGTTTGGGGCAACCGGGTTTACCTGACCGGTGGGACCGAGGAAAAACAGCGGGTGTTCTGTTTCGAGGCCGATTCGGGCCGGCTTCTCTGGAGCGGTGATGTCAGCATTCCCTTAACCCCGGCGCGTGAGGACATGGATGTCATGGAAGACACCGGCTATGCGGCTTGTACCGCCGTGACAGATGGCAAACGCGTCTGTGCGATCTTTGCAGGTGGGGATATGGGCTGCTTTACAAATGATGGAAAACTGCTATGGGAAAAGCATCTGGGTGTTCCCGAAAGCGCCTATGGTTATGCCGCGTCATTGACCGCATTTGAAGATCGTGTGATCGTCCAGTGGGATGTCGGCTACGATGAAGGCGACGAAAGCAAAAGCAAGTTAATCGCGCTGAACTGGCAGACCGGGAATATCCTCTTTCAGACCCACCGTCCGGTCCCCAACTCCTGGTCGTCTCCAACAGTAGTCGACATAGAGGGACAGTATCAGATACTGACGACGGCTTCACCTTTTGTGATGGCCTACGATCCCACGACCGGTGCAGAACGCTATCGCGCCGAGTGCATTGAAGGGGATGTTGCTGCACTGCCGATCATTGGCAACACAACGCTCTTAGCCATAGAGCCGTATAATAAACTGGTGGCGATCGATACCAATAATGCATCCGGTGATATTACTCCAACCCACATCCTTTGGGAAAATGAGTCTGAGATGCCCGATATTTGCAGTCCTGTCGCCAATGAACACTATGTCTGGACGCTGACAACGCAGGGCCTTCTGGGCTGTTATAGTATTGCCGATGGCTCCGAAGTTTATGCACATGGGATTGATAACAGTTTTCAGGCCTCGCCCACATTGATAGGCGATCAAATATATCTGTTGGCTGAAGACGGCATGATGTCGATCATCAGTGCCGGTCCTGAATACAATGAGATCAAACAAAACCCACTCGGTGAGAAATGTTACGCCAGCCCGGCATTTCAGGATGGACGCATATACATTCGCGCCAAAGAAAATCTATATGCCATTGGGACGGCTGAATGAATGCCATAGATCTAAGCAATGTGGATGCCGTTGTAGAGCGGGTTGGCTGCAAAGCCTCCGACGCCTTGCCGCTTTTGCAGGCCGTTCAGGACCAGTTCGGATACCTGCCTCCCGAAGCCATAGAACGCCTCTGTGAAAAAACCGAATGCACACCGTCTGTGCTCTGGTCGGTTGCGACCTTTTATGACCAGTTCCGTCTTAAGCCCGCTGGAAAACACTTTATAAAAGTCTGTATCGGGACCGCCTGTCATGTCAAAGGAGCCAGCCGGATCCATGAAGCTTTTATGCGTACGTTGAAAATTGCAGACGGCGAGGATACTGATGCGGCCCGACTGTTTACGGTCGAAAAAGTAGCCTGCCTGGGGTGTTGTATGTTGGCTCCGGCAGTGCAGATCGACGATGTGATCTACGGACACTTGACCGGAGAAAGTGCGCCGCAGGTATTGCAGGATTTTCTCGAACAGCAGAAACAGACCGCTGCCGTTGCTTCCAGGTCCACATCGCATCATACGACTTTAGGGCAGGTGCGCATCTGTCTGGACTCATCCTGTCGGGCAGTTGGAAGTCAGCAGGTCTATGATGCCTTGAAAAAAGCGGTCGGTGCCCTGAATATCCCTGTCAAGGTAAAAAGTACCAGTTGTCACGGGATGAGTTTTCTGGCTCCGCTGGTTGAAGTGGTGTCATCCGATGGGCAGATATTTCGGTATGGTCAGGCCATAGCAGCTGATGCCGTGTCGATCCTTCGCCGGCATTTTAAGCCGGCAGACATGTCGAAGCGTATTACTTCCCGTGTCACCGGTATGATCGACACATTGCTGCACGACCGGATCGGGGAAGGCCCCATACGGTACTCGTTGAGTGTGCGGGATCATTCGGTGGACGATTTTCTTTCACAGCAAAAACAGATTGCCACCGAACACGCCGCAACCCTCGAGCCATTGGATGTTGAAGAATACCAGGCCGGTGGCGGCTTTGGTGCTTTGCAAAAGTGTCTTACCGAGAGGACCCCGCAGTCCGTCCTGACTGAAATTGAAAACGCCGGTCTTCGCGGCCGGGGCGGGGGCGGGTATCCGACCCATTTAAAGTGGTTTGCCGTGCAGAAGGCAGCCGCTGAAAAAAAATATATTGTCTGTAACGGGGACGAAGGTGATCCCGGGGCGTTCATGGACCGGATGCTGATGGAGTCTTATCCCTTTCGGGTTCTTGAAGGGATGGCGATCGCGGCATGGACGGTGGGTGCTGCCGAAGGTGTCCTTTATATCCGGGCCGAATACCCACTGGCGATTCAACGGATGAACGCTGCTATTGAAACATGCCGCCAGCGTGGTTATCTTGGCCAATCGATCTGCGGGACTGATTTTTCGCTTGATGTTCGTGTCTATGCCGGTGCCGGTGCATTTGTCTGCGGCGAAGAAACCGCACTGCTTAAAAGTATCGAAGGCAAACGGCCCACGCCACGGCTGCGTCCGCCGTATCCGACCCAGCAGGGACTGGAAGGGGCGCCGACACTGGTCAACAATGTGGAGACCTATGTATTGGTGCCGTGGATATTGCGAAACAGGGCCGAAGCATTTTCTGCGCTGGGCACGCTCGACAGCAAGGGAACCAAGGTGTTTGCGTTGGCAGGCAAGATACGACGCGGCGGCCTGATCGAAGTGCCGATGGGAATGACCATTCGTCAGATCGTTGAGTCCATCGGTGGCGGCATTGAAAACGATAAACAGCTTAAAGCCGTTCAGATCGGTGGGCCCTCGGGCGGATGCGTACCGGCGTCGATGGCAGACACGGCGATTGATTATGAGTCGCTCCATACAGCCGGTGCGATGATGGGCTCCGGCGGTCTGGTGGTGCTGGATGAAAGCGACTGTATGGTGGATATAGCCCGCTATTTCCTGGAATTTACCCAGGCCCAGTCCTGTGGCCGCTGTACGTTCTGCCGGATCGGTACCAAGCGAATGCTTGAGATACTGGAGCGTTTGTGCGATGGCCAGGGTCAAGTGGGCGATATTGAAAAACTGCGGGAGTTGGGATCTTTAATAAAAAACGCCAGTATCTGCGGGTTAGGTAAAACAGCGCCTAATCCGGTACTTTCGACGATGGAACATTTTCGTGATGAATACGAAGCCCATATCAGTGGCACCTGTCCTGCCGGGAAATGCCGATCATTGATTCGATATTCGATAACGGATGACTGCATCGGCTGTACGATTTGCGCCCAACACTGCCCGGCCGATGCCATTGCGATGAAACCGTATGAAAAACACATCATCGACCAGCAAAAATGCATTCGCTGTGACACCTGCCAACAGGTCTGTCCAGCCAAAGCGGTGGAGGTTGTATGATTACCCTGACGATTGATAACATGCAACTGCAGGCTTCAGAGGGTAGCACGATTCTGGACGCCGCAGAAAAAAACGGTATCCATATTCCCACATTGTGCTGCCTCAAGACACTCAAACCCTCGGTAAGTTGTATGGTGTGTCTGGTTCGTGTTGAAGGCCTGAGGTCACTGGTTCCGGCCTGTGGATCGAAAGCAGCCGATAAAATGGTTGTGACGACTCAAAGTGATGAAATACATGCCGCCCGTATCGCTGCAATTGAGCTGCTGCTCAGTGATCATGTTGGCGACTGCCTCGGACCCTGTATGATCGGGTGTCCGGCAAAGATGGATATTCCCTTGATGATTCGTCAGATAGCGACAGGGGATTTTAAGGCGGCAATTAAAACGGTCAAAAGGGACATTCCATTGCCTGCGATTTTAGGACGCGTCTGTTCGGCCCCTTGCGAAAAGGTTTGCCGCAGGGCCCAGTCCGATGCGGCGGTATCAATTTGCCTGCTCAAGCGTTTTGTCGCCGATTTGGATTTGGCTTCATCAACTCCATTCCAGCCTCAATGCGCCGAACCAACTGGCAAAAAAGTTGCTATCATGGGAGC
>CALKKA010000022.1 GCA_937995495.1 uncultured Phycisphaerae bacterium | reverse complement strand
GGTTACGATGGGTTGACCGAGTGCATTATTGACGACCTCAATGTCCGTCCAGGCAATGCCGTCTCGCCAGCCGGTTCCGATGAGCTTCATGACCGCTTCTTTGGCGGCAAAGCGACCGGCCAGCTTTTCGATGCGGTTTTTGTTCTTGTCCGCATCGGCCTGCTCTGTGGGGGTGAACACGCGATCCAGAAAACGGTGTGGGTGTTTTTCGAGCATCTTCTCAATCCGCCCGAAGTCCACCAAATCAATCCCGTGAGCAATGATCCTCATGGTTAGGACTGGCCCCACCTTTTGTATGCCTGGTTCACGCAGAACTCGGTAAAGCGCTCCATCTCTGCCAGGTCCGTATTTCTCACGAGTTTATCGACCAGCTCCTTATACTGCTGCTGGTTATACTGAAAGAGCAACTGCTGCTTGATCAACTGCTGGACCTCTTCGAAGGACTTGCAGTCCGCGACCACAAGCGTATCAAGTTTCAGGATAAACAGATGCCCATCGATTTCGATCGGTCCTTTTATCTGGTCCGGCTGCATTTGGACCGCATGGGTCTCAAGCGAATTATACGGCTCTGGCATTGCGTTCGTACCCGGTTCCATCGGAAGCACTTTGCCGCCGATGGCTGCGAGATCACCATGATAGTGTTTGGCTAACTCTTCAAAATCCGACCCGTTTTCGAGCTCTGTTACCACCTCATCGGCAATGCGTTCGGCGGCCGACTGCAAGGTCTCGCCTTCGGCAACCTGCTCAGGGGTCAATTCTTCCGGCCAGATGGCGATCAGGCTGAAGCCCACCTCGCCCTTTCGGCAAAAGACCTCGTCTTTGTTCTGGTCGTAGAAGTCCCTCAATTGCTGATGCGAGAAGCGCTTTTCTTCTTTAATCGTGCTGGAAATATACGACTGGGTCATGATCATCTTTTTTTGATACTCTTTGAACGACCGCCAGTCCATGCCCATTTCCTTGATCTTGCTCTCGGCCAGTGCATAGTTATTGCCGTAGCTGGCGACAAAGCGGTTTATTTCGCTATCGACTGCCTTATCGAGCATATCGTCGATCGTTTCCGGCGCGGTTTTTCGGGCCTGCTGATAGAGTAAGATGTCGGTGACTTTCCCACGGATCACATCGCGGACAAACGGTTTCGCCTGGGCAGTGAATTCGGCTTCAGGCATTTGGGCGGCTGCGGGTTGGAGAGTTATCTCGGTGATCGCCAGAATTTCGTCGGACGTCAGTGTTTCAGAATGAATTCCCAGCACCATGCTGCTGCCGGAGGGAGCGGGCAGATCGTACTTATTGGCAAAGCCGATCTGCTGCATCTGCTCTTCGGTGTATTTGCCGTATTTCTTTCTGTTGCCACACCCGGCACCCAGCAGCAGAACGGCCGCCAGCGACACCGTAACTATCGTTTTTTTCATCGACATCTCTATTTAAGCTCCACGAAATCCTGTTTTCTGTCCATTTTTCAGGACCGTTGATTATACGAAAAATGCACGGTTTTGGAACTTCTTTTTGCCGGAATCAGGTTTCAGGCGTTACCGGTTACAGGCAGAGATCGGTCAAGCGTGTGAGTATTGCAGGATTTGCGGCCAGCAGGCCCGGTAAAAGAGGATTTTGTTGATTGAATTGCCGCACCTTTGCATTCTTGTCCAGTACCTGCCCACCCGCTGCCTCGACAAGCAGCCATCCAGCGGCAACATCCCATTCGTTTTTCGGTACCAGTGTAAAGGTCGCATCGTCCAGTCCGGCAGCAACGCGTGCCATTTTGTATGCCACTGAACCCATCGGAACGATCTTAAAGGGCTCCGCTTCAAACTGCTTCCATTCGCCCCGATGGATCTCACTGTTGCTGGCCAATACGGTCGCCCCCACAAAGTCGCGCCTGTCGGTAACTTTCGCGGGCTTGCCGTTGAGCGTCACACCCGCCTGGCGTGTTCCGAGAAAAGTTTGGCCGGCTGTCGGGCTGCAAATGCCCGCTGCTTCGGGGCGACCGTTGACAACATAGCCGATGGAGACACACCACTCGGGAATGCCTTTGATAAACTCACGTGTCCCGTCCAGCGGATCCACGATCCAGACGCATTTTTTGTCCAGCCGCGAAGGATCGTCTGTGGTTTCTTCCGACAGCCAGCCCTCGCCATCCTGTAATAAGATGTCCTTAAGAATCCCGTCCAGCAGAACATCCGCCTCCGTCACGGGATCACCCCCGTCTTTTAGAGTCGACTCGATCTTGCCGGGGGTAAAGGCCTTCAGTGCTTCGGATGCTGCTGAAAGCGCTTTTTCAATTCGGCTGAGGGGTTCTGTAAAATCCATGGGCGTTTTCGATCAAAGTTTGAAGATGACACCTTTGTTTTGAAGCATGGCCTTGACGGTTTCCAGTGTCTGGTCCATGTTCTCCAGATTCGGGACATGCAGGGCCTGGATATCGGTGGGTTCATCACCTAACCAGACCGCTTCGATCAGGTCATTGTCCACAACATTTTGAATGATCTCCAACTCGTTCTGCGTCAGGCCGATGGCCGTCACGACCAGGATGATCCCCGCATCCAACAGGATATTCGCGACCTCTGCCAGACGCCGCAGATGTTCAGGGCGGTGGGTCTGGTCGGCACCGGGTTTTTTGATGTCAGCGTCCACGCCGTACAGGACATTGGCAATCCCCATAAAGTAGACCAGCTTCCCTTCATTGAATAAAAGCTGCTCGATTGAACGCGCCAGGGTCTTCTTGCCGACATTGCGTTTACCGGTGACCATGATCATCGTGGCTTTTTGGTTGTAGCGTTCCCAGCGCCTTTCCCGACTGATGGAACTGGTTGCCCAGTTCAGGTTACGCTGCATGACCAACTCACGCATCTGCTGATCTTCATCGGGAAGCGCTTCGCGAATAATGCCGCCGCCGCGAATCTCATAATCGTCCACGATCACAAATCGACCGGTTGTCGGGATCGTCTCAACGGTATCAAACGCAATGGCGTGCCGGCAGCGCAGAATCACCTCGGCCACATCGTGATATTCGACTTTGTCTTTTTGCTGTCCCGAATTAAGCTCCGATGCATCCATCACGCTGACGATCTTTTCGATCTGTACCGGTTCCTTAACCGTTCCGACTTTGAGCAAGTAATCTTTGCCCGTGACCATCGGCTCTTTGCCCATCCAGAACAGGTTCACCCGCAGCCGCTCGCTGACACACGGTTCGGGCTGGCCGGCCTTGGCGGCTAATTGGCCGCGGGCAATATAGATCTGCTGTTCCAGTGTCAAACTGGCGGCTTCGCCGGCATCAAATTTTGCTGGCGGCTCGGCGTTAAACCGCTCCAGTGTTTTGACTTTGCTGCGTTTTCCGGAGGGATAAAAGATGACCTCATCACCCAGATTGACGCTGCCGGTATCAGCGGTCCCGGCGATGATACGGCGCTGGTCACCGGCTTTGGTGAACTTATACACATCCTGAACCGGCATCCGGAACGGTTTACCGACCGGGGGGGGCTCTTTTTGAAAATTGTCCAGGGCCTGCAGGGTTGTCTGTCCGGAGTACCAGGGCATCTTATCGGTCAGCTCAGCGATCGCATCGCCTTCCATGCCGCTGACCGGAATGAACGCTTTCGCTGTTACATCGATCCCGCTCAGGAAATCCGTGTACTCGGAGACGATCGAGTCAAATACCTCCTGCTTGTAGCCCACGAGGTCCATCTTGTTAACCAGCACGACGATCTGCCGAATCCCCAGCATCGAGATCATATAACCGTGACGGCGGGAGTTCTCCTGGACGCCCTCGTTGGCATCGATGACCAGCAGGGCCGCTTCGGCATGCGAGGCACCGGTAACCATGTTCTTGAGGAACTCGATGTGCCCGGGTGCGTCGATGATAATGTAGTGCCGCTTACCGGTCTTGAAGAAGACGCGGGCCGAGTCGATCGTGATACCCTGTGACTGCTCGTCTTTCAAGGCATCCAGCAGGAATGCGTATTCGAACGGCTTGCTGTTGCGGCGGCAGTTTTCCCGAACCTGCTCGAGCTTGCCGTCCGGCAGGGACCCGGTATCGGCCAGTAAGCGACCGATCACGGTGCTTTTGCCGTGGTCTACGTGACCGCAGATAACGATGTTCATACTTTCTAATGTATTCGTTTCAGGTGAGCCCTGTGCCATTTTACATATATCCTTCACGTCGTAATGTTTCGAGTCCGCCGCCGTCCTCTTTGTCCTGAGCACGGCCCGAGCGTTCGGCAACATTGGCCAACTGGCCGCTGCGGAGTTCGTTTATAATTTCGGCCGTATTTTTGGCCGTCGATTCGATCGGGTTTGTGCAGGGATAGCAGCCCAGTGAACGGTAGCGTGTTCCTTCGCCCTGATCGTAATACAGTGAAACCGTCGGAATCTTCTCGCGGTCGATGTATTCCCAGATATTCAACTCCGTCCAGTCCAGCAACGGGTGGACACGCACATGGGTTCCGGGCGCAAAATCAGTTTTGAACTGATTCCAGAATTCCGGCGGCTGCTCGGCGATATCCCATTCGTTCTGCCGGTCACGCGGCGAGAAATAGCGCTCCTTGGAACGCGAGCCCTCTTCATCGGCGCGGGCTCCGACGATCACGCCGGTGTACGGTTCGGTGTTTTTGTCGACTTCATATTTGCCGAGCGTATGATTGAAACGAAACCGCGGCCACTGACCACTGAGCGTATTTCGAAGGGCATCCGTTTTCAACGCTTTACAGCACGCCAGGCGGTCGATCGCCCCGTCAGGATACGTCTGCTTGGCTTTCAGGGCCTCCACATTCTGCCCGTAGACCAT